>DATCYI010000036.1:0-7636 GCA_036570385.1 Acidimicrobiales bacterium
CGGTCGTTGCCCTCGTGGCGATCGCGTGGCTCCTCAAGAAGCTCCTGTCCCGCAAGCGATAGGAGCAGCCCGATGACCGACGTCGCCGCCGGCCGCTATGCCGGCACCCGGGTCCACCGCGTCGAGGACGCTCGCCTCCTCACCGGGCGGGGCACCTTCGTCGACGACGTCGATCGCCCCGGCATGCTCCACGCCTGCTTCGTGCGGAGCCCGTTCGCCCGCGCTCGCATCGGCGAGATCGATGCCAGCGAGGCGCTGGCCCTGCCCGGCGTGCACGCCGTGCTCACCGCGGCCGACATCAACCCAGGGGTGCACGAGGCCTGGTACACGGGCTCGGGTCGCGACATCCCCGACTCGCCGCGTCCCCCGCTCGCGGAGGGCGAGGCCCGCTTCGTCGGCGACCCGGTGGCGCTGGTGATCGCCACCGACCGCTACATCGCCGAGGACGCCGTCGACCTGGTGGTCGTCGACTACGAGCCGCTGGCGGCCGTCGCCGACTACACCGAGGCGGCGACCAGCTCGGAGCTCGTGCACGACGGCTTCCCCGGCAACTCCGTCGCCGACTTCGGGGGCGCCCCCGTGGAGGCCGTCGCCGAGGTGTTCGCGTCGGCCGCCCACGTGGTCGAGGAGACGATCTACCAGCAGGCCTACGCCGCGGTGCCCCTCGAGACGCGGGGCATGGTGGCCGAGTGGTCGCCGGCCAGCGACGAGCTCACCATCTGGGCGGCCACGCAGGCCCCGCACGAGGTCCGGCTCTTCTGCTCGCGGCTGCTCGCCCTGCCCGAGCACCGGGTGCGGGTGATCATGCGCGACACCGGCGGCGGGTTCGGCCAGAAGGTGGTGCCCCAGCGCGAGGACATGTGCATCATGCTGGCGGCCCGCAAGGTGCCCGCCGCGCTGAAGTGGATCGAGGACCGGCGCGAGAACCTCATGTCGGCCGGCCAGGCCCGCCACGAGCACGGCCTGGCCCGCATGGCCTTCGACGACGAGGGCTCGATGCTCGCTGCGCAGCTCGACTTCGTGCAGGACGTCGGTGCCTATCCCACGCCCTCGCCGCTGCAGCCCGCGTTCGCCACCGGGATGCTCTTCCCCGGGCCCTACAGGGTCCCGAGCGCCACCTTCACCGCCAAGGTCATGTTCTCCAACACGCCCGGTCGCAGCGCCTACCGCGGCCCGTGGCAGTTCGAGACCGTCAGCCGCGAGGTGCTCCTCGACATCGCTGCACGCCAGATCGGGATCGACGCCGTCGAGCTGCGTCGTCGCAACCTGCTCCGGCTCGACGAGATGCCCTACCCGAACGCCAACGGCATGCCCTACGACCACATCTCGCCGCTGGAGACCTTCGACGAGGCGATGCGGATCCTCGACCTCGACGACTTCCGCCGCCAGCAGGCCGAGGCCCGCGCCGCCGGCCGCTACCTGGGTCTGGGCACGAGCAGCTACGTCGAGCCGACCGCCAGCGCCATGGGCTACTACGGCACCGAGGGCGCCACGATCCGCATCGAGCCCTCTGGTGCGGTCAACGTCTACGTGGCCGGCGGCTCCACCGGCAACAGCCTCGAGACCACCACCATCCAGCTCACGGCCGACGCCCTCGGCGCCGACATCGCGCAGGTGTCGACCATCCAGGGCGACACCGCGGTGACCCCGTTCGGGGCCGGCACCGGCGGCAGCCGCAGCGGGTCGATGATCGCCGGCGCCGTCGAGGAGACAGCGGCGATCCTCCGCCAGAAGCTCGTGGCGCTCGCCGCCCACCGCCTCGAGGCAGCCGAGGCCGACATCGAGCTGGCTGAGGGCCGGGCCACCGTCCGGGGCACGCCTGCCGCGGCGGTGACCTTCGCCGAGCTGGCATCGCTGGCCTACTTCGACGTCGGCAAGCTGCCCGCCGGGATGTCCGCCGGCCTCGAGGCCACCGCCCGCTACTCAGGCCGGGCGCCGGTCATGTGGGCCAACGCCACCCACGTGTGCACCTGCGAGGTCGACATCGACACCGGCGGAGTGACGCTCCTGCGCTACATCGTGAGCGAGGACTGCGGGCCGATGATCAACCCGAACGTGGTCGAGGGCCAGATCGCCGGCGGCAGCGTCCAGGGCATGGGCGGCGCTCTGCTGGAGCAGCTCGTCTGGGACGAGGAGGGCAACCCGCTGGCCACGACCTTCGTCGACTACCTGCTGCCCACCAGCACCGAGATCCCCGTGATCGAGTACGGCCACGTCGAGACGCCGGCCCCGGGACCCGGGGGCTACAAGGGCGTGGGGGAGGGCGGCGCCATCGGTGCGCCGGCCGCGGTCATCAACGCCGTCGCCGATGCCATCTCGCCCTTCGGCGTGAACATCACCCGGTTGCCGGTGACGCCCGCATCGGTCGTCGCCCTGGTGGGCAGCCGGCGCGCCGGCTGAGATCAGGCCGTCGCGGGTGCAGTGGTGCCGGCGGCGAGGCGCACCGCGCGGATGATGCCCTGGTAGCCGGTGCAGCGGCACACGTTGCCCGACAGCCCCTCGCGGATCTCGTCGTCGGTGGGGTGGGGGTTGTCGCGCAGCATCGCGGTGATGGTCATCACGAAGCCCGGCGTGCAGAAGCCGCACTGGAGCCCGTGGCACTCGCGCAGCGCCGACTGGACCGGCGACAGCTCGCCTTCCGGCGACGCGATGCCCTCCACCGTCGTCACCTCGCTGCCGTCGGCCTGCACCGCGAACATGAGGCACGAGCGGACCGCGGCACCGTCGACGAGGACGGTGCACGCGCCGCACACGCCGTGCTCGCAGCCGAGGTGGGTCCCTGTGAGGTGGCAGCGCTCGCGCAGGAAGTCGGCCAGCGTGAGCCGCGGCTCGACGGTGTCGCTGCGCTCCTGACCGTTGACGCTCAGCCGCACGGACACGTCTACGTCACCCACCGGTGGCCTCCTGGACAGCGGCGTCCCAAGCTCTGGCGACCATCGTCGCTCCCACCTTCTTGCGGTAGTCGGCCGACCCGTGCAGATCGCTGGGCACCTCGTCGAGGTCGGCGACCGCGGCCCGGCCGATCTCCTCGGCGGAGAGCTCCTGGATGGCTCGGCCGACCGCTCCCTGCTCGGCCGCGCTGCCCCGGTGCGGTGTCGAGCCGAGGCCCAGCAGGCCGATGGCGCAGCGCTGCACCCGGTCGTCTCCGCCGAGCTCCACGGCGACGGCCGCGCCAGCGATGGCGAAGTCGCCGTGGCGCCGCGCGAACTCCTGCACCGCGAACCCGCGCCGCCCGCTCCACACGGGGAAGTAGGTGCCGACCAGGATCTCGTCGGCCTCCAGGGCGGTGCTCCACAGGCCGGTGAAGAACTCGGCGGCGGGGATGCGGCGGGTGCCGCGCGGCGACGTGGCCTCCATCTCGGCATCGAGGGCGAGGGCCACGGCGGGGTACTCGGCCGCGGGGTCGGCGTGGGCGATCGAGCCGCCGACGGTGCCCCGGTTGCGGATCTGGCTGTGACCGATGAAGGGCGTGGCCCGTGCCAGAAGCGGAGCGTCGGTGGCGACCTCGGCGTGGTGCTCCACCGCCGCCTCGGTGGTGCCGGCACCGATCCACAGCGATCCGTTGCGCCGCTCCACGCCGATGAGCTCGGGCAGCCGGCTGATGTCGACCAGGTGCTCGAACACGGCAAGGCGCAGCGCGAGCATCGGCACGAGGCTCTGGCCGCCCGCCAGGACCTTCGCCTCGTCACCCAGCTCGGCCAGCAGGCCCGTCGCCTCGGCGACGGTCTCCGGGCGGTGGTACCGAAAGGGTGCGGGCTTCACGGTGGGCTAGCTCGCCGCCTGGCGGCTCTCGCGCGAGTTGTCGCCTGCCACCGACATGCGCGGGGCGACCACGACCGAGGGCATGTTCACGGTGGCCCCGGCCCGCAGCACGGCGTCGACCGCCCCGACGAGCTCGTTGACATCGATCAGAGAGCCGGCGATGTAGCCCTTGTTGACCCACTCGGTGACCATCTCACCGGCCAGCTCGGAGTCCCACCCGGTGGTGAACTGGGTCATGCCGTCGCCTTCGCCGCCGGCGCAGTCGCCGACCACCAGCCGGGTGAAGCCGATCTGCGGGTGCTCCGCCCGCCACGCCTCGACCAGCTTGTCGAGGGCGGCCTTGCTCACCGCGTAGGAGCCGAGCCCCGGCCAGGGCGGGGTCTGCGACGCGCTCACCGACGACAGGTAGACGGCGCGGCCGCCCGAGGCCTCGAGGTGGGGGAGGGCAGCAGCGGTGATGATCGCTGCGCCGGTGACGTTGGTGTCGAACACCCGGCGCCAGGCGTCGGCGTCGTGGTCGACCAGCCGGGCCAGGTGGCCGATGGCCGGCGTGTAGACGAGCGAGTCGATCCCGCCGAGCTTGGCGACCGCCTCGTCGATGGCGGAGTAGCAGGACGCGGAGTCGGTGACGTCGCACTCGATCGGATAGGCCTCGGGACCGGCCTCCTCGGCCGCCGCCTTGAGGTTGTCGAGGCGGCGCGCCATCAGCGCCACGCTCGATCCGCGCTGGGCGAGCCCCACCCCGATGCAGCGCCCCAGCCCGCTCGATGCTCCGACCACGACGGTTCTCATGTTCCGCTCCCCCTGTGTGCCTATGACCGCTGACACTAGTTGACGTCGACGAAGGTTTTGTTACGACCGGTCGGTTTTCGTCTACCTGGTGGGATGATCCCCGGATGGCTTCCGATCTGCCCGCCGGGCTGCAGGGGTTCGACCTGGATGGGCGCGTCGCCGTGGTCACCGGCGCCTCGTCCGGACTCGGTGGCGCGGTGGCCAGAGGGCTCGCCTCGGTCGGCGCCCGGGTGGCGGTGGTAGCCCGGCGGGTCGACCGCCTCGAATCGCTGGCGGAGGAGATCGGTGGCGTCGCCGTCGGCTGCGACCTCCTCGACGCCGACCAGGTGCGTCGGGTCGTGCCCGAGGTCGCCGCGCGGCTCGGGGGGCCGGAGATCTTGGTGAGCGCAGCGGGCAACCGCTTCGGCCGGGAGCCGGCCGAGCACGAGGAGCTCGACGACATCCGCCGCACGATCGACCTCAACCTGTTGGCCCCGTTCCTCCTCGCCCAAGACGTGCTGCCGCACATGGTGGCGGCGGGCCGCGGCTCGATCGTGAACGTGTCGTCGATCGGAGGGCGCGTGGGCGTGCCGGGGGTGCCGCAGGCCTCGTACGCCGCCAGCAAGATGGGGTTGAGCGGGCTGGCCGCCGAGCTCGCGGTGCAGTGGGCCCGTCACTCGATCCGCGTGAACACCGTCGCCCCCGGCTTCTTCCGCAGCGAGATCACCGACGAGCTCTACGACGACGAGAAGGGCCGCTCGTGGCTGGCTCGCAACACGCCGCTGCCCCACGAGGGCACCGTCGACGACTTCGTCGGTGCCGTGCTGTGGCTGGCTAGCGACGCCGGCCGGTACGTCACCGGACAGACCATCGTCGTAGATGGAGGCTGGACCGCCCGCTAGGAGACCGCGGGGAAGGGCAGCCTGCTCTTTCGCGACTCCGACGTCAGGATTGGCAATACTCGCCCGATGGACTTCGACATGGGGACGCAGGTGGCGCAGCTTCGGGACGAGCTGCGCGCGCTGGTGTCCGAGCAGGTGCCGCCCGACTACCTGGGCGCGTTCACCGACGACCCGGCCGACCTCGAGGTCGCCCAGAGCTTCTGTCGCACCCTCGCCGAGCGCGGCCTGCTCTGCATGGCCTGGCCCGAGGAGTTCGGCGGTCGCAGCGCGTCCGACTGGGAGCAGACGGCGGTGCGCGAGGAGATGTGGGCCTTCCACGAACCCCGCGGCGCCCAGTACATGGGGGTCAACTGGGTGGGCCCAACGGTCATGCGCCACGGCACCGCCGAGCAGCAGGCGCAGCACCTGCCCGCCATCGCCCGGGGTGAGGTCATCTGGTGCCAGGGCTTCAGCGAGCCCAACGCGGGCTCCGACCTGGCCTCGTTGCAGACCGCGGCGCGGCGCGACGGCGACGGCTGGCGGGTGTCGGGTCAGAAGATCTGGACGTCCTACGCCACCATGGCCCAGTGGTGCTTCCTGCTCGCCCGCACCTCACGAGGCGAGAAGAAGCAGCAGGGCCTGACGATCTTCCTGGTGCCGATGGACGCGCCCGGCATCGAGGTGCGACCCATCGCCACGATGCTCGGCCCCCACCACCTCAACGAGGTGTTCCTCGACGACGTGTGGGTCACCGAGGCCGACGTCCTCGGCGAGGTCGACCAGGGCTGGAAGGTGGTGCAGGAGGTCCTCGCCTTCGAGCGGGTGGGCATCGCCCGCTACGCCCGCTGCGAGCGCCTGCTGCAGGCCGCGCCGTCCGTGCTCGGCGACCGCTGGGACGCCCTGCCGGTGGAGCTGCGGGGCCGGTGGGCTCGCATGCTCACCCACTGCCGCCGGGCCCGCCTCATGGCGTACCGGGTGATCGCCACGCAGGCCAGCGGCCAGGTGAGCCCGCGTGACACCGCGCCTTACCGGATCGCCGTGACGCGCCTCGACCAGGAGAGCGCTGAGGTGCTCATGGAGATCGTGGCCGAGGGTCCCTCCGGCGAGGCTGGGGATCGGTTCCGCCGGGCCGTGGAGGACCACTGGCGCTACGCGCAGGCCTCGACGGTCTCGTCGGGGAGCATCGAGATGCAGCGGATCCTGCTCTCCCGGGCGATGTTGGCGGCGTCGTGAAGATCGAGCTCAGCGACGAGGCGATCGAGTACGGCCGCCAGGCCCTGCGTGCCCTCGAGTCGGCCGGCGGCGACCAGCTGGTGCAGCGGGCGGAGGCGGAGCCCGACCGGCGCGGCGAGATCGTCAGCGCCGTGTTCGAAGAGCTGGGCGCGTGGGACCTGAGCCCCCGGACCGATGTCGACGAGCTCGAGGCCGCCGCCGCCCTCTGTCGCAGCGCCGGGCACTGGGCGTTGCCCTACCCGGTGGCGGAGCGCCTGTCCCGCCCGAGCGACCTCGACTGCGACGGCCTGGTGGTCGTGGCCGACCACCGACCGGCGGCCGCGGTGGCCGGCCTCGACCTGCGATGGGTTGCCGTCAGCACGTCTGGGGCGCGCAGCCACGCCACCGCCCAGCCGCTACGGACCCCGCCGCGCAAGAGCGCCTTCGTCACCGACCTCGACCTCGCGGGCATCGATCAGCAGGAGGCCGGCGATGTCGCCCTCGGGCTCACGCTGCCGTGCTGGACGCTGCTGGGCATGCTCGACCGCGCCATCGAGCTCACCCGCGACCACGTGCTCGGCCGGGAGCAGTTCGGCCAGCCGCTGGCTTCGTTCCAGAGCGTGCAGTTCCAGCTCACCGAGGCGGAGGTGGAGCGCAGCGGCCTCGAGATGCTCGCCCGCTACGCGCTCTGGAGCATCGAGACCGACCGCCCCGATGCCATCGAGGACGCGCTGGCGCTGCGCCTGGCCGCCATCGAGGCGGCGGAGGTCGTGCTGCGGGTCACCCACCAGCTCCACGGCGCCACCGGGTTCTGCGACGAGACGACCCTCTCGTGGATCTCCCGCTACTCCCAGCCCCTGCGGCGCCTCCCCCTGGGGCTCTCCGCCACCCGCGACCTGCTCGCCGAGCGCCTCGGCCGCTCTGGCTTGGCCGGCCTCTTCGGCGACCCCGCGGGCTGATGGCCGCTCCCACCGGCGCCGAGCTCGACGCCTTCCGGCTGTCGGTCCGCG
>DATCYI010000037.1:0-3458 GCA_036570385.1 Acidimicrobiales bacterium
CGACCGACGTCGACGCGCAGCGCAGCAACCCGCTCGCCCTGCTGCGCTCGGCCGTGCCCCACCTCACGGCGGCGCTGCGGTCGCTCGGGGTGCCCGCCGTCGAGCGCGACGTCCAAGCCGAGCAGATGTTCCCGGACGACCTCTACGACCTCACCCCGGCCGCCTACGCCGACATCGACCAGTCCGTCCACGAGCCCGGCCTCATCTGGGGTGCAGCCAAGGCCCACGTCATCATCCGACGACGCCGCCACCGCCCCCCGACCTGACCCCGTTCGCGTCCGAACCCCTCACGAACCTGCGGCCCTTCTTCGCGGTTTTCCGCGGGTTTGGGCCGCAGGTTGGATGAGGGCTTGCGAACCTGCGGCCCTTCTTCGCGGTTTTCCGCGGGTTTGGGCCGCAGGTTGGATGAGGGCTTGGAGACCGGGGTCAGGGAAGCGGGGCGGGGACTTGGGTCAGGGCTTGGCGTCGTCGGGGCCCTGGGGGCGGTCGAAGCGCTGCCAGCCGGCGTCGGTGATCGAGCGGGACTCGAAGAAGATGCAGTCGACGGGGCAGGCGAAGGGCGTGGCCTCGGCCATGTCCATGCGGCAGCGCTGCACGACCTCGTCGCCGGCGGTCGTGCGGGTGGAGTAGTGACGACAGTCCTCGCGCACAGCCATCCAGAGAGTTTCGCACGTGCCACGTGTGAGCCTCAGGTCGATGGTCACCTAGCCTTCGGCGCATGGCTGATCGGCTGGTGGTGGTGGGCGGAGACGCCGGCGGCATGACCGCGGCGCTGCAGGCTCGCCGCCGGCAGCCTTACCTGGAGATCGTCGCTCTCGAGAAGGGGGCGTGGACCAGCTACTCGGCCTGCGGCATCCCGTACCTCGTGGGTGGCGACGTGGCGTCGATCGACGACCTCGTGGCTCGCACGCCGCAGGACCACCGCGAGAAGCACCGCATCGACGTGCGCCTGCACCACGAGGTGACGGAGATCGACCTGGCGGCCCGGCGCCTGGAGGTGCGCGACACGCAGCGCCATCGCACGATCCAGCTCGGCTTCGACCAGCTCCACATCGCCACCGGCGCCCGGCCGACCCGCCCGGATCTGCCGGGCATCGACGGGGAGAACGTGCACGGCGTGCAGACCCTCGGCGACGCCAAGGCCCTGCTCGACCATGCCCGCACCAGCCGCTGCGAGTCGGTCGTGGTGGTGGGCGGCGGCTACATCGGGCTGGAGATGGCCGAGGCGTTCGTGCGGTGGGGGGCGAAGGTCACCCTCATCGAGGGCGGCGACCAGCTGATGCGCACGCTCGACGCCGACATGGCCCAGCGCCTGCTGGAGCCGATGAAGGCCATGGGCATCGACGTGCGCCTGGGCGCGCAGGCCGCTCGCTTCGAGCCGGGTCGGGTGTTCCTGGCCGACGAGTCGTCGATCGCCACCGACCTCGTCGTCCTGGGCCTCGGCGTGTCACCGAACTCCGAGCTAGGCGAGGCCGCCGGGCTGGCTGTGGGCGCCCGGGGTGCCCTCGTCGTCGACCGCCGCCAGCGCACCACCTCGCCCGGTGTCTACGCGGCGGGCGACTGCTGCGAGTCCCGGCACCTCGTGTCGGGCCGCCAGATCCACGTCGCGCTCGGCACCGTAGCCAACAAGCAGGGCCGCGTCGCCGGCATCAACCTGGGGGGCGGCTACGCCACCTTCCCCGGCGTGGTCGGCACCGCCATCACCAAGGTCTGCTCCCTCGAGGTCGCCCGCACGGGCCTGACCGAGCGGGAGGCCGCGGAGGCGGGCTTCGACGCCGTCACCGCCACCATCGACACCACCACCCGCGCCGGCTACCTGCCCGACGCCGGACCGATGACCGTGAAGATGCTCGCGGAGCGTGGCACGGGCCGGCTGCTCGGCGCGCAGATCGTGGGCGAGGTCGGGTCGGCCAAGCGCATCGACACGGTCGCCACCGCGCTGCACGCCCGGATGCTCGTAGCGGAGCTGATCGATCTCGACCTCGCGTACGCGCCGCCGTTCTCGAGCGTGTGGGATCCGATCGCGGTGGCAGCGCGCGCCGTGGCGAACGAGGTCTGACAGCGCCGCGCGCCAGCGCGCACCTGTGGGCATCCTGTGCTCTCTCGGTGGACAACCGAGCGCGTTCTGGGGATATCGAAGAAAGGTCGGGGATAACCCTGGGGACCGACGAAAAGGCTCTTGACGGGGGTCACACGGAGGTCCAATGTCGCCTCTACCGCAGCGGAGACGGAGCGAGCGGGCCCGGAGGATGACCTGAGGCTTCGGCCGACGGAGACCCGCCGGATCCACATCGCCACCGACCGCAGTGGGAGGACGAGAGATCTGCCGTCCGCTCGACCGAGCAGCGAGAGCTGAGCGTGTGGAGCGGCCCGCAAAGGAGCCAGGGGCAACCTCGGCAACCGGCGGGAAGGAGGCCCGAGCACTTCGGTGCGGAGGCCACCAAACGGGCATCGCCCGCCAGAGCTTCGGCTCCGACGGGCGATGTGGGTGATCGACACGAGGCTAACGCCGAGAGACGATCGCTTGGTGGATGCTCGGCCGCTCGGTGGCCCCAGGGCCGCCGACCAGCTCCGGCTGGTTCGGCGCCCGGGGCCACCACCCTTTTTCGGCCAGGGCCGCCCGCCGGTGCCGTCGTGCCTGCCCCGTCACCGCCTGGCAGACTCCCCCCGTGGGACTCACCGCAGCGCGGGCGGCACTCCAAGGTGACGACTCCTGCACCGGGCGCGCTCTGTGCCGGCGCTACAGCGACACCGTCGACGCATGGCTGGCCGAGCTGCTCGAGGCGGCCGAGGCCGACCACGGAGCGGGCGACGTCGCGCTCGTGGCGGTCGGTGGGTACGGGCGCGCCGAGCTGAGCCTCCAGTCGGACATCGACCTGCTGCTGCTCCACGACGGGCGAGCCGACATCGGGGTCCTCGCCGACCGGGTCTGGTACCCCATCTGGGACGAGGGCCTGAAGCTCGGCCACTCGGTGCGGACGATCGGCGAGGCGCTGGCGCTCGCGGCCGACGACCTCGACACCGCGACCTCGCTGCTCCAGGTACGCCACGTGGCGGGAGACGAGGACCTCACCGACGAGCTCGCCGGGCGGGCCCGCCAGCAGTGGCAGCGGCGCTCGAAGCGCTGGCTCGGCGAGCTGTCCCGTCGGGTCGCCGCTCGCCACGCCGATGCCGGTGAGGTCGCCTACCTGCTCGAGCCCGACCTGAAGGACGGCCAGGGCGGGCTCCGTGACGTGCACGCCCTGCGCTGGGCCGAGGCGGCTCGCCACCTCCTCTGGGACGGCGACGACGCCGCGCTGGCCCAGGCCTACGAGACGCTTCTCACGGTGCGGGTCGAGCTGCACCGCCGCACCGGCCGCCCCGGCGACCGTCTGCTGCTGCAGGAGCAGGACGCGGTGGCCGAGGCGCTGGGCCTCGAGTCCGCCGACGCCCTGATGCGCGACGTCGCCGCGGCAGCA
>DATCYI010000038.1:0-7413 GCA_036570385.1 Acidimicrobiales bacterium
CCCGGGGCGACGACGTGGCGCTGCCCGGCTCGGCGGCCGCCGCGGCCGATCCGTCCGGCACGGTCGACGAGCCGTCGCCGCTCTCAGCAGCAGTACCGCCGGCTCCGGTCGTGCTCGTCGACGACTCGACCGGGTCGGTCGTGGTGGTCGGGGCGCCGGTAGTGGTGGTCGCGGCGTCCTCGGACGTGGGATCGGCAGACGTCACGGTCTCGTCGTCGTCATCACCACCGATCGTCACCGCCAGCAAGGCGAGGGTGGTGGCGCCGACGGCTGCGAGCAGAAGGAGCAGAACGCGGCGATGAGGCACCTATCGAGTGTCGCGCAGGCTCAGTCGAAGAGCATGAGCGACGACGTCTGGCTGCCGGTGCCCAGCAGGCGCCCGTCGCGCGACCACACGTGCACCGAGCCATGACCGAAGCCGGCGACCGCCTGCTCGGGCAAGACGTGGAGCAGCACCCACTCGTCGTCGGCCGGCTCGCCGAAGCGCATCGTGTTGTCGAGGCTGGTGCCCGCTCCGGCGCGCCCAGCGGCGTGCACGATCATCATCGGCACCATGTCGGCCAGGTAGGCGATCACCGTCGGGCTGGCGATCCGGCCCGGCACCCGTGACCAGAAGCCGATCGGGCCGAACGTGCGCGGCGGCTCGCCCGGGGCGTGGGCGGCACGGTGCTCCATCGTCCGCTCGAAGATCCCCTTGGCCTTCGCGGACTCGCGCAGCTGGCGCGAGAGCGGCGGGTCGTAGGGCAGCGACTCCTCGGGCGGCGCCACGTCGGGCATCTCGACGAAGGTGCCGACGATGCTGTCGACCTTGGGCTCGGCCACCGAGGCCAGCCCGCAGAAGATCTCGTCGTCGCCGCGGTGGGCGCGGACCCGCACCTGCGAGGTCCGGCGACCGCCCGCGAGCACCTCGACCCGGCAGGTGAGCTGGTCCCCGATCGTCGTGGAGCCGTCGATGTACTGCACGGTGACCCAGCGAGCCGGTCGGTCGGTGGCAGCCTCGGCCAGCGCGGTGGCGATCCCGATGGCGGTGCCCCCGTAGAGGCGCCCGTCGTGGCGGGCGAGCGCACCGGTCAGCGTGAACGACGCCTCGAGGTCGCCGGCGCCGCCAGCCGGCTCCACCAGCTCCAGTCCGAACAGGGCGCGGTCGGCGGCTTGGGCGCTGGCGCGCACGTCGTCTTCATTGGCTCGCACCGCCGAGAACGTAATGGGACTGCATCAGCGAGCTCCCATCCGGGCGATCCGCCCGTGAACCAAGCCAACCAACGCTTCTGGGGATGGCAGATGGCCAGAATGGGCCACCAACCATCCCCAGTTCCGACGGTCTTGATCTGTCAGGCGGTGCCGATGATGGTGCCGAGGGCCAGGCCTTCGGGGCCGTAGGCGGCCTCGGGGTCGGCTCGGACCGCCTGGTCGAGCGCCACGGCGTCGTCGCCCACGAGGATCCGCCAGCGATCCTCTCGCACTCCGTCGAGGATCACGGTGGCGGCCTGGGCCGCGGTCATCGGAGCGGTGTCGCGGAACATCTGCCCGAACATCTCGGAGATCTCGAGCAGCTGCTCATCGGTCATCCCCTCGGCGCTGAGGCCCCTCTGCTCCATGCCCTGGCGGATCAGCGCGACCTGCTGCGACTCGTCGGCGGCCGGCTCGGACCGAGCATGGACCTTGCGGCTGTTGATGACGATGTCGGTGCCGATGTGGCCGGGCATCACCACGGCGGCCTTCACGTGCGGCGCGTTGAGCCGGAGATCCTCGAGCAGCGCCTCGGTGAAGCCCTTCACCGCGAACTTCGCCGCGCTGTAGGCGGTGTGGGGAACGCCGGGGCCGAGCGAGGCCCAGAAGCCGTTCACGCTGCTGGTGTTGACCAGGTAGCCCTCGTCGCTGGCGACCAGCAGCGGCAGGAACGCCCGGCTGCCGTTGTAGACGCCGCCCCAGCACACGCCGAAGGTGCGCTCCCACTCCTCCCGGCTGGCGGTCAGGAAGCTGCCGCCACCGCCGATGCCGGCGTTGTTGAACACCAGGTTCACGTGGTCGGTGTCGTGGGCGGCCAGCACCTCGTCGCGGAAGCGCATCATCTGCGACTCGTCCGACACGTCGCAGGCGTGGGTCGAGATCTTCACTCCGGCCGGCGCGCCAGCCCGCGCTGCCGCGGCGGTGTCGTCGAGCGCGTCCACGTGCAGGTCGCAGGTGGCGACCGATGCCCCGGCGGCGGCGAGCTGCAGCACGAGCTCGCGGCCCATGCCCGTGCCCCCTCCGGTCACGACCGCCAGCCGCCCGTCGAAGCTCTCCATCTGTGTCCCCCTGGTAGATCCGTCCGTCGCTGCGGGACTGTAGGGCCCGCGGCGGAGCCCCCTCGTCCCCGGGTGATGCATCACCCTCGCCGGTAGGTTGGCGGGCATGGACCAGACCCGCTGGCTCGACGATCGGGAGCAGGCAGCGTGGCGAGGCCTGCTGTCCATGCAGGCCAAGCTCGGAGCCCGCCTGCGCCGCGCCCACCAGCGCGACTCGGGGCTCTCCGACTCCGACTACGCGGTCCTCGTCCACGTCTCGGAGGCCCCGGAGGGCCGGTTGCGGATCTTCGAGCTCGGCGCGCAGCTCGAGTGGGAGAAGAGCCGGCTGTCCCACCACCTGCGCCGCATGGAGCAGCGCGATCTCATCGTGCGGGAGGAGTGCGACACCGACCGCCGCGGCGCCTTCGTGGTTCTCACCCCGACCGGGCGGGTAGCGATCGAGGGCGCCGCACCGAAGCACGTGGCCGAAGTCCGGGACGCGTTCATCGATGCCCTCACGCCAGACCAGCTCGAAGCGATCTACGAGATCACCAGCCAGGTGCTCGAGCACCTGTCGAAGGCCGACACCGACTGAGAGGAGAGGAGGCCGAGCAGAAATCTTCGTGCGGGCGGAATAGATGATACGTCATCCAAGTTGGACACGTACAGAACCACCCACCCCACCTGTTCGAGGAGACCCGCAATGAGCACCGAGACCATCGACCTGACCCAGCTGACCGGCGACTACACGATCGACGCGAGCCACAGCACGCTCGGCTTCACCGCCCGCCACGCCATGGTCACGA
The DNA here is from genome assembly GCA_036570385.1 of Acidimicrobiales bacterium. Classification (GTDB taxonomy): domain Bacteria; phylum Actinomycetota; class Acidimicrobiia; order Acidimicrobiales; family VFJN01; genus VFJN01. Next base: position 3,074 of record DATCYI010000038.1, read on the forward strand.
AGGTCCGAGGCGCCTTCAACGAGTTCGAGGGCACCGTCCACGCCGACGCCGCCGACCCGTCCAAGTCCTCCGCCAAGATCACGATCCAGGCTGCGAGCATCGACACGCGCAACGCCGACCGCGACGCCCACCTGAAGAGCAACGACTTCTTCGCGATGGACGAGTTCCCCACCCTGACCTTCGAGTCGACCCAGGCCGAGAAGGTCAACGACGAGACCTACCGCGTCACCGGCGACCTCACCGTCCGCGGCGTCACCAAGCCCGTCAGCATCGACTTCGAGTTCACCGGCGCCGTCGAGGACCCGTGGGGCAACACCCGCATCGGCTTCGAGGGCTCCACCTCGCTCAACCGCAAGGACTTCGGTCTCACCTGGAACTCGCCGCTCGCCGCCGGCGGCGTGCTCGTGAGCGAGAAGGTCAACCTCGAGTTCGACCTCTCCCTCGTCAAGAACGCCTAGGAGCCTGCACATCAGCCTCCTGGAACCTCGCTCGCCACTGCGAGCGTGACGGCGTCGGAGCCCGGGTGATGTCCCCCCGCATCACCCGGGCTCTGCAGGGCTCACGCCCTGGTCGCCCGGGACCTACCAGGTGAGCTCGTCGCAGCCGCGGTGGTCGTCGGGCTCGACCTGCAAGGTCGCGTGGGCGATGCCGTGGCGCCGACCGAGCAGGTCGCGGGCCTGGTCGAGCACCGCGTGCGTGTCGGTGCCGACCCGCACCATGAGGTGCGCGGACGCCACCTCCATCTCCGAGGTCAGCGTCCACACGTGCAGGTCGTGCACGTCGACCACACCGGCGAGGCCACCGAGATCGGCTTCGATGTCGTCGAGGTCGACTCCCGCGGGAGCGGCCTGGACCAGGATGCGCACCGCCTTGCCGCCGAGCCGCACCGTGCGGGGCAGGATCCAGGCGCCGATGGCCACGCCGATGGCGGGGTCGATCCAGCCCCAGCCGGTGAGGTGGATGAGCAAGCCGCCGGCGATCACCCCGACGGACCCGATGGTGTCGGCCACCACCTCCAGGTAGGCGCCCTCGACGTTGAGCGACTCCTTGGCCCCCGCTCGCAGCAGGGCGAAGGCCACCAGGTTGGCGCCGAGCCCGGCGGCGGCCACGACGAGCATCGGGCCCAGGTCGATGTCGACCGGATCACCGATGCGGCGCAGCGCCTCCACCAGCACGTAGCCGGCGACTCCGATGAGGAGCGCCGCGTTGGCCAGCGCCGCGAGGATCTCAAGCCGGTAGAGGCCGAAGGTCTGATGGCGTCGCTGCTGGCCGCGCGACGCCAGCTGGATCGCCGCCAGCGCCATGCCGAGGCCGACCACGTCGGTGAGCATGTGGCCGGCGTCGGAGAGCAGGGCCAGCGAGCGGGTGGCCAGCCCGGCCACGACCTCCACCACCATGAACACGCCGAGGACGCCGAACGCGGCGAGCAGGCTGCCCTTGTGGCGGGCGCCTGCGCCTCCCGCGTGGCTGTGGGAGTGGCCGTGCCCGTGGTCGTGACCGCCGCTCATCGACCCATTCTGGCCCTGAACCGCTCAGGCGGTGTCGGTGCGGTCGAGGATCTCGTCGAGCTGGACCAGGTCGGCGGCGGTGATCACACCTATGAACTGGTCGCCCGCGCAGACGGCGAGCCGGTCGGTGCCGGCGTCGTCCATGGCCCGGATGGCGTCGGCGAGGAGCCAGTCGGGCGTGGCGATGGGCACGTCGGTGCGCATCACGTCGGCGACGGTGGTATCGGCCCACGCGGCGCGCTCGAGGCGGCCGAGCTCGTCCGCTCCGGCCAGCCCCAGGTAGGTGTTGCCGTCGACCACCGGCACGGCTTGCTGGCGGGTGCCGATGAGGTGCTGCCAGAACATCTCCTCGACCGTCGCGTCGGGCGGCACCGTGCGGGCGTCGGTGGCGACCAGCGCCGCCAGGGGCAGCCGGAGCCGACCCTCGAGGTGGCCGACTCGGCCCGCGACCTGGTGCGGCGAGATCGAGGCCTTCCCCATCACCAGCTGCGCCACGACCGCGGCGATGAGCCCCGGCACGACGAAGCCGGGCCGGCCGGTGAACTCGGCGACGAACACGACAGCGGCCAGCGGAACCCGGTAGCCGGCTCCGAGGAACGCGGCCATGCCCACCACCGGGAAGAGCGTGGCGTTGGCGCTGTCGAAGATCCCGCCCATCGCCCGACCCACTAGCGCGCCCTGGATCACCAACGGGATGAACAGCCCACCGACGCCTCCGCCACCCACGACGGCCGCCGTGCCGAGGACGCGCAGCGTGCCGAGCAGGACGATGGCCCAGATGGTGCGATCGGAGTCGATGGCCCAGCGCAGCGCGTCGTAGCCGGGACCGAGGGTCAGGGCGTCGTCGGAGAGGGTCCGGCCGGCGAGCACCGTGCCGGCGACGATCGCGCCGGCCACGCTGACCCGCACCCACGCCGACACCTGCTCCGCCATCTGCTTCGAGCGCCTGATGATCGCCACGAAGACGCGAGCCAGGACGCCGCAGACCAAGCCGACGGCCGCGGCGCCGCCGAGGTCGACGAGGTTGAACGGCGGCTGGCCAGCCACTGGCAGGATCGGATCGGTGCCGATGAAGGCGGCGAAGGTGACGTAGCTCGCCGCGGCGCTGATGGCGGCGGGGAGCAGCATCCGCCGTGCCAGGTCCTCCTGGTAGGGGACCTCCAGGGCGAACACGATCCCGGTGACGGGGGCCTTGAAGATGGCGGCGACGCCGGCCGCGGCGCCCGCCACCAAGAGCACCTTCGTGTCCTCCACGCTGAACCAGCGCGAGAGCCGGCGCTGCAGCAGCGAGCCCGTGGCCGCGCCCGCGTAGATGGAGGGGCCCTCGTAGCCCATCGGTCCGCCCGATCCCAGGGTGGCGATGGAAGCGAGCATCCGGGCCGGGACCGCACGCAGGTCGAGCCGGGCGCTGCGGTCGTGGAACACGCGGATGTAGTCGTCAGAGGTGGCCGTGCCGGTGCCGTTGCCGAGGAACCGCAGCGACAGGGCGGCGATGACCAGGCCCAGCAGCGGTGCCATCGCCTGCGCCCACAGCGGCAGGTCGCGCATCGTCTCGAGCACCGCGTGGGTGAGCTCCTCGAAGCCGGCGACGATCAGCCCGGTGGCGACTCCCGTGACCCCGGCCAGGAGCAGCACCTGCTGCGACCGCCGAGACACCGCCGCTATCTCGTCGCGCCCCACCGGCACCAGCCGGTGGAGCCGAGCCCGTGCCCCGACGGGCCTCATGGCGACGTCGGGTGAAGGTGCGAACGGGACACGTCGCCCGACGCTACCGGCCGGTCTGCGAGCGCGACCGAAGCGCACCCCGGGGCGAGCAGCGCTCGAGGGTGATCAGCGCGAGGCAGACAGCGCGGCCTGCAGCGCGGCGCGGCGGCTCGGCTCGATCCGCCACCAGGTCCAGCGGCCCCGCTTCTCGCCGACGATCAAGCCGGCGTCGGCGAGCGCCTTCGTGTGGTGGCTGACCGTCGGCTGCGAGCGTCCGAGCGGGCCTTCGAGGTCGCACGAGCAGGCCTCGCCGGCCGCCGCGATCAGCGACAGGAGGCGCAGCCGGACCGGGTCGCCGAGCGCAGCGAAGGCCCGAGCGAGCTCGCGGGCGCCGTCCTCCGGGAGGGGTGCGTCGAGCAGCGAGGGGCAGCAGATCGTGGCTCGGAGCTCGATCGTGCGTCTGTTCACGGTGGCCATCGGATCTCCAGGCGACGTCGTCAGACCGGTCGCCGTCTGCGAATGCATCGACAACCGTCAATGCTAGCCGTGCGAGCCCGACAAGTCAGCACTGGCCGGATCGCCAGCCGAACCTGCCGCGGCTTAGGGTGCGCGCATGCGCACGCCAGCCACTGACCTCGTCGGGATCGACGTCCCGATCTTCGGATTCAGCCACTGCCGCGACGTCGTCGCGGCCGTCACCAACGCCGGAGGGTGCGGCGTTCTCGGCGCTGTCGCGCACAGCCCCGAGCAGCTCGACGTAGACCTGGCCTGGATCGAGGCCGAGGTGAAGGGCAAGCCCTACGGCGTCGACCTGCTGGTGCCCGAGAAGTTCGCTGGCTCCGACGAAGGCGGCCTCGATCGGGGCGCGCTCGCCGACCTCATGCCTGCTGAGCACAAGCAGTTCGTCGACGATCTGCTGGCCCGCTACGACGTTCCCCCGGCGCCCGAGCCGGAGGGCCCCAGCCGCGGGATGGGCGGCATGCGCGTCGACCCGAAGAGCATGGCCCCGCTGCTCGACGTGCTGTTCGACCACGAGACCCGCCTCGTCGCTTCGGCCCTCGGCCCGCCCCCGGCCCACTTCATCGAGCGGGCCCACGCCGCCGACATCCCCGTCGCCGCGCTGGCCGG
>DATCYI010000039.1:0-2776 GCA_036570385.1 Acidimicrobiales bacterium
CTTCGCGGCGGCGGCGGTCGGCGGCCCGGCGCTGCTGCTGGCCGACGAGCCCACGGCCCAGCTCGACGAAGCCGCGGGCGCGAGCCTCATCGAGACGATGCGGACGCTCGTGGAGCTGGGCGGCACGCTCGTCATCGCATCCCACGACGCGGCGGTCATCGCCGCCGCCGACCACGTGGTGCGCCTGCAGGACGGGCGGGTCGTGGCATGAGCGAACCCGTGGTGGAGCTGACAGGCGTCACGGTGAGCTTCGGGGCCGGGACCGCGGAGGCCCGCCGGGTGCTCGACGACCTCGACCTCACGGTCCAGCGGGGCGAGATCGTCGCCGTCGCCGGCCGCTCCGGGTCGGGCAAGACCACACTGCTAACCCTCGTCACCGGCCTGGAGGCGCCCGACGCGGGCACCATCTCGGTTCTGGGCCGCTCCGACCGCCTCGACGAGCTTCGGTGGAGCGATGTGGCGCTGCTGCCGCAGTCGCTGGGCTTGCTCGACGAGCTCACCATCGTCGAGAACATCGCGCTCCCGCTCCGCCTGGGCACGGAGCAGCCCGGTGACGACGTGGCCGAGCTCATGGAGCGCCTCGGGATCGACCACCTGGCCGATCGGTTCCCCGACGAGGTGTCGCTCGGCGAGCAGCAGCGCACCGCCCTGGCCCGTGCCGCGGTGGTGCGCCCCCGGGTGCTCGTCGCCGACGAGCCGATCTCGCACCAGAACCACGAGTGGGCCGCCGCCATGATGCTCCTGGTCGCCGACCTCGCCGAGACCGGCACTGCATGCCTGCTCGCCACCCACAACGACCTGGCGTTCTCGGTGGCCCAGCGCGTGCTCTTCCTGCGAAGCGGGCGCCTGCACGACTCCCGCTGACGATCTTCTGCTTGACCTACCGGTTCGGGCTCAGGTCGTGCTCGGCCAGCCAAGTGGTGCAGACGTCTACGGCCTCCACCAGCTTCGGGTGCTGGTCGGGGCCGATGTAGTAGTGGTTGGCGCCGTCGACGCGGTGCAGCTTCTTGTCGTCGTGGCTGATGGCGTCGTACATCGACGTGGCCAGAGAGGGCAGGCAGACGTTGTCGGCGCTGTTGTAGATCACCAGCGCCGGGACGGTGATGGCCGCGGCGCTGCGAAGGCCGTCGGCCAGGGCGTCGTCGTAGCTCCACTGCGACAGCCAGCTGCGCAGCGTGCAGAACCGGGCCAGACCCACCGGCCCGTTGTTCACGACCGACGGGTCACCCAGGTAGCTGGTGCCCACCTCGCGGTCGTTGGGGTCGATGCTGCCGTCGAGCGCCGCGGGATCGGCCATTGTGCCGTGCACCACGAAGCCCCGCTCGTCAGCGGTGCGACCCTGCGACCGGAGGTGCTCCAGCTGGTCCTTGACCCACGCCGTGATGCGGCGGTTGCGGGCCACCTGCGCGGCCCGGTAGCGCTCGAGCCACTCGCGGTCGTAGGGCGGGGTGGGGGCGTCGGGCCCGTACAGGTCGAGCTCCGGGTCGCGCCGATCGGGATCGCTCTCGTCGACGATCGCCGGGTCGATGCTCTCCGTGAGCACGCCGTGGCGGCTCGGGTGGGCGGCGAGCAGCATGACCGCGTCGGCCGGCACGAGCCCCGCGGCGGTGAGGTCGGGCGGCTCACCGGCCGGTGTGGCGGTGACCGTCGGGGCCTCGGCCTGCTCCTGGTAGTAGAGCGACAGCGAACCGCCGCCGCTCCAGCCGGCCAGCACCACCTTCTCGTAGCCGAGCCGCTCCTTGGCGTGGCGCACCGCGGCGCCGAGGTCGAGCACGACCTTCTCCATGATCAGCGCCACGTCGGAGCGGTACCGGCTGTTGCAGTAGATGACGTGGTGCCCCTCCTTGGCGAGCTGGCGCACCATCGGCAGGTAGGCGCCACCGCCGACGGGGTGCATGAACACGAGCACGGTGTCGGACGCCAGGTCCTTGGGCCGGATGAGGTACGACTCGCACACCACCACGCCCTCGACCCCGCCGTAGGTGTCCTTGAACGCCGCCTCCTCCTCGTACACGAGGGGGTAGGCGACCGTCTCGATCTCGAAGCGAGCCATCCCTGCGACGTTAGGGTCCCGTCAGAGCACACGACGCAAGGGGAGCGACGATGACCCGACCGACCGGCTACCACCACCTCGCCTTCATGACCAAGGACATGAAGGCCCAGCTCGAGTTCTTCACCCAGGTGATGGGCCTCCCGCTGGTGGCCCTCTTCCCGATGCACGGCGTCGAGGGCGCCTGGCACGGGTTCGTGCAGCTCGACGAGTCCACGTTCCTGGCCTTCTGCCAGGTCCCCGGCGTGGAGCAGGTCGAGAGCACCGTTGGCGTCACCCACGCCGGCACCGGAGCTGGGGTGAGCGCACCCGGCACGATGCAGCACCTGGCCATGAAGGTCGGCTCGGAAGAGGAGCTGCTCGCCCTGCGCGACCGGCTCCGCACCAACGGCGTCGTGGTCATGGGCCCGATCGACCACGGGATGTGCCGCTCGCTGTACTTCGCCGGTCCGGAGGGCCTCACCCTCGAAGCGGCGTGGTCCGGCGCTCCGCTCGACCCCGACCGGTGGATCGACCCCGAGGTCTGCGAGGCCGCCGGCATCACCCCCGACGACGTGGCCCGCTTCCGCTCGCCCGCCCCGTTCACGCCGCCTGCCGAGCCGGTGCCGCAGCCGGCCATCGACCCGGCCAAGCCGCACCTCGTCTACCCCGAGGCCGACTACGCGGCGATGGTCGCGCTGCCCGACGACGTCGTCACCCGCTCGGCCAGATACACCGAGCCCCCGG
>DATCYI010000040.1:0-2422 GCA_036570385.1 Acidimicrobiales bacterium
ACCGGCGAGCTGCGACGGGGTGGCGAGCACGGTGTCGCCGTCGACGAGCATGACAGGGGTGAACTCGACGACGTCGTCGATCTCCTTGCCGAGCTTCTCGACGTTGAGGACCTGGCCGGCCTCGACCTTCTCCTGCTTGCCGCCGGTCTTGATCACTGCGTACATGGGGCTCTTCCTGGTGCACGTGCCGCGCGGGCGCGCTGATGCGGGACGGACGATGCTACCGCGGGTCGCGCCGAGATCGCCAAGCCCGAACGAGCCCCCTCCTGTCTTGCCTGGCCGTTCGCCGTGAAGCGCTCAAGGTATGGGCTGGCCTGTCGATCACATGTCCATGGCCTCCTCCGCGCGCAAGCGAGACCGTGGAGCCACCTTCGTGGAGTACGCGCTCGTCGTCGCGGTATTCACCACGGTCCTGGTGGGCGCATTCGACGTGCTCACGCGCTCGGCCGGCGATGAGCTCGCTTCGACCGGCGACAGCATCGGCACGCCCTACATCGGCACCTCCGCCGGTGCTACATCGACCAGCGTGCCGGCAGGGCCTGGCGGCAGCCCCACGACGACCACGCCGGCCACCTCGACGACGCTCTCGCCGACGACGACTATCCCGCCCACCACGACGACCGTCGCACCCACAACGACGACCGTGGCACCGACCACGACCACCGTGCGTCCGACGACGACGACCACGCAGGCACCGCGAGCCACCGCTTCGTGCTCGGGCCGCAACTGCACGGTCACCGCGACCGGCCCGCCCGGCAGCACCTACAGCTGGACGATCCAGCCCGGGGACCTCTCGGGCACTGGTGCCACCATCAACCAGTCCGTGCCAAGTGGCTACGGGGGCACGTTCACGATCACGTACACGATCCGGCCCAGCAACCAGCAGGTCACCGCCCGTGTCTGGTGTCCGGCATCCTCCGGCGCCTGTTCTGTGCTGTGAGCTGGTCGTAGCTCCCGGCTCAGTCAGGCGGGAGTAGGTCCGGGTCGATGACGAGGCCTCGGCCTTCGCAGGTGGGGCAGCGGCCGGCGAAGCTCTCCAGGAGGCCCTCGCCGATGCGCTTGCGGGTCATCTCGCAGAGGCCGAGCTCTGAGATCTCGAATACCTGGGTGCGCGTCTTGTCGCGGGCGAGCGCATCGCGGAAGACGCGGATCACCTCGTCGCGGTTGGGGCGGATCTCCATGTCGATGAAGTCGACGACGATGATGCCGCCCACGTCGCGCAGCCTGAGCTGACGGGCGATCTCGGTCGCCGCCTCGAGGTTGTTGTGGAAGACCGTCTCCTCGAGGCTCTTCGAGCCGACGTTCTTGCCGGTGTTCACGTCGATCACCGTGAGCGCCTCGGTGTGCTCGATGATCAGCGAGCCGCCTGAGGGCAGCCACACCTTGCGGTCGAGCGCCTTGTGGAGCTGCTCGTGGATGTGGTGCCGCTCGTAGAGCGGCAGCGCCTCCGCCTCCGCGTCGTACAGCTCGACCCGGTCGGCGAGCTCGGGGCTGATGCTCGCCACGTAGTCGCGGACCGACTCGAAGAGCTCGCGGTCGTCGATCACGACGTTGCGGTAGTTGTTGTTGAACTCCTCGCGGATCACCCGGACAGCCATGTCGGGCTCGCGGTAGAGCAGCGCGGGGCCCTGCGTCTTCTTGGCCAGCGCCTCGATCTGGTTCCACTGGTCGAGCAGCCGGCGCACGTCGCGCTCGATCTCCTCGTCGGTGACCCCCTCGGCCGCGGTGCGCACGATCACGCCGTGCTGCTTCGGCTTCACCGAGTCGAGGATCGCCCGGAGCCGCTTGCGCTCGTCGTCGGCGAGCCGCTTGGAGATGCCGTAGGTGGAGCTGTTCGGGATCAGCACCACGAACCGGCCGGGCAGCGACACCTCCTGGGTGAGGCGAGCGCCCTTGGCCCCGATCGGGTTCTTGGTGACCTGGCAGATGATCATCTGCTTCGGCTTCAGGATCTGCTCGATGCGCAGGTTGGCGGCCGCCTTGGCGCCGCCCTCGAGGTCCTCCGCGTCGTACTGGACGTCTCCGCGGTAGAGCACGGCGTTCTTGGGCGTGGCGATGTCGACGAACGCCGCCTCCATGCCGGGCAGCACGTTCTGGACCTTGCCGAGGTAGATGTTGCCGTGGATCTGCGAGACATCGTCAGACGGCCTCGACACGTAGTGCTCGATCAGGTTGCGCCCCTCGAGCACCGCGATCTGCGTGGCCTTGTCGGTGACGTGCACCGCCATGAGGTAGCGACCGACCGGCTTGCCCTTGCGCTCGCGGCCCTTGCGAGCCTCGAGGACGTCGTCGTCGAGATCGAGCCCACCGCTGGGCAGGACCGCCTCCACGGGCTTGTTGCCGCGGGCGCGCCCGCTGCGGCCACCGTCGCGCTTGTCGCCACCGCTCGGTGTGCCACCGCCACCGCCGCCGGATCCGCTGC
>DATCYI010000041.1:0-7916 GCA_036570385.1 Acidimicrobiales bacterium
GCGAGGAGCGGTGCCATCCACCGCAGCTTGTTTCGCTTCATCTTCGTTCTCCGAATCTGTTGGGTCATCCGTGCAACGGCAGCGCCTACCTGATCTGGTGGACGCTCCCTCCATCTCGTTCGCTCCCCCACTCCGACGACATGTGGTGTCATCGGTACCGCCCCCCTTTCTGCTCCCATGACTTGTCAGGGCACCGCCGGCGCGGGCATGCCCACGGGTGGTGCAGACAGGTGGTGCGCCGTCGCCGACTGGAACGCCGCGGCGACTGACAGCACCCGAAGATCGTCCTGCGGCCGGCCCACGAGCTGCACGGCGAGCGGGAGGCCCGCCGTGCTGCTGCCTGCGGGCACGACGACGGCCGGCCAACCGAGGAGGTTGAAGAGGATCAGGTTGCGAGCCACCCGCTCCAACCACAGCCGGTCTCCGTCCGCCCACATGTCGTCGACGGGCGGCGCCACGCGCGGCGCCGCGGTCGGCGTGGCCGGGCACAGGAGCACGTCCACGTCGTCGAAGATCGCTTCCCCTCGCCTCCGGAGATCGGACCGGACACGCCGGGCACGGAGGTAGTCGCCGGCCGGCAGAGCGGACCCGGCGATCAGGCGCTCGAGCGACGCGGCCGTGTAGGCGCTGGTGTTCTCACGCCAGTCGGAGTGGGCCTCGGCGAACTCCGCGACGGTGATGACCCATGCGGCTATCGCGCCCAGTGCCGGCTCGGGCACCTCGACCTGCACGAGCGTCGCGCCGAGGCCGCCCAGCACGTTGGCGACCTCGTCGGCAGCAGCAGCGACCTCGGGATCGGTGGCGTCACGGAACCAGCTGTGGGGCACACCGACGCGGAGACCGGCGACATCGGTCGAGGTGCGAGCACCGGTCCCGGCGAGCACGTCGAGCGCCAACGCCAGGTCTACTGCGGTGCGAGCCATCGGGCCCGTGTGGTCGAGCGTCCACGAGACCGTGGATGCACCGTCGCGCGGCACGAGTCCGACCGTCGGCTTCAGTCCGCTGACGCCGCAGTACGACGACGGCACGCGGATCGAACCCCCGGTGTCCGTTCCCAGTGCGAGAGGTACCAGGCGCGACGCCAGCGCGACCGCCGGCCCGGATGACGATCCACCGCACCAGTGCTCAGCGTTCCACGGGTTCTGAGCGCGGTGGCCGACACGGGCGTCGCCGAAGGCCAGCTCGGGTGTCGCGAGCTTGGCGACGAGCACGGCTCCGGCCTCGCGGAGCAGCGCCACCGACCTGGCATCGTCGTCGGGCACCCAGTCGGACCAGCGCTCGGAGCCGAGAGACGTCCGCACCGCGGCTGTGGCGATCACATCCTTGACGCCGAAGGGCACGCCCTCGAGCGGCCGCGCCTGACCGGTCGTCCAGCGCCGCGCCGAGCGGGCCGCCTCCTCGCGTGCCCTCGCCGCGACGACGGTCACGATGCCGTGGGCCTCATGGTCGACGGCGTCCAGACGAGCCAGGCAGGACTCGATCACCTCTACGGGATCGAGCTCGCGGCGACGGAAGCCAGCCAGCAGGCCCGCCACATCGAGAGCCGCGACAGGCGTCGCAGTGGTGGCGGTGGCGGTGGCGGTCATGGTGCCACCTCCTCACCGTCGGGGATCGGCAGCTCGCGGTACTGCTTCGATCGCAGGCGCGCGAGGAGATCACCGAGGCTCGCCTGCGATGCGGCGGCGCTGGCGAGCCCGTCAGGATCAAGCGGGCGATCGTCGCGGACGACCCATGCCGTCATGGCGCCCCGCCCCCTGTGCTCAGAGCGGCAGCATGCTCGGCGAACGAGATGCGCTCCAACGGGAACAGCGCGTCGCCTCGAGCTCGAACGAACCAGGGGAAGGTCATCCGCCCGACGGGCGCGAGCGCATCGGGGTCGATGCGGAGGTCGGGTGAGCAGATCGACTCGTCCATGGTGATGCACACGACCTCGGCGACCACGAGGTGGACGCTCGAGTAGGCGACTCCCGGCTGGCCGAGGTCGACGACCTGGTGGACGCGGCACTCGATGTGAGCGGGTGACTCTGCGAGCGAGGGGTGCGCGACCTTCACCGACGGGATGGTGTGCCACCCGATGGCGTCGAGCTCGCTCACGTCGGCCGGGAACTCCATGGCCGCCGTCTCGATCTGGTCGCGCATCGCGTCCGTGGTGATGTTCACGACGAACTCACCCGTGCGTGCGGTGTTGCGCCAGGTGTCCTTGGGGGTCGGCCCGCTCTCGCGGCGGCCTCCCATCGTCACCGCGAGGAGGGGCGGCGACCCCGTGACGGGCATGAAGTAGCTGTACGGCGCGACGTTGACCGTCCCGTCCTCGCTCTCTGTCGTGATCATCGCGATGGGGCGCGGGACGATCAGCGATGACAGCATCCCTTGGCACTTGGCCGGGGGGTGCCCTGCGGGATCGAAGACGAGCACGGTCGACGCGCCTTCAAGCCTTGTGGGCTTCGGGGGTGGCCCCCCACTGGATGATCTGGATGTAGTTGCCGTCGGGATCGGCCACGGTGCCGATCAGGCCGAATGCCTCCTGCTCGACCTTGCGAACCCAGCGCACGCCGAGGCCATCGAGGTGCGACTCGAGGTGGCGGCAGTCGTCTACGTCGAGGTTGATGATCACGCGGGCCGGCTCCTTCGTGGGGCCGCTCACCTCGCTGTGCTCTTCGACGAAGAGGCCCAGGGTGCCGAACTCGAAGGCGCCGTTGTCGTTCTCCGTGACCCCGAAGGCGTCCCGGTACCACTGCTTCGCGGCGTCGACGTTCGACGACCCGATCAAGATGCTTCCAACCGGCGGTGCTGCCATCTCATTGCTCCTTGTGTGTGTCATGTGGATGTGACCTGGCTCCCCCGCTGAAGGAGGAACTTGCGGATCTTCCCGACGGATGTGCGAGGCAGCTCGTCGACCAGCTCGATCCGCTGCGGCCGCTTCGACTTGGCCAACCGGGCCTCGCACCACGCCAAGAGCTCGGCGCTGTCGACGCTGGCGCCCTCGGGGTGCACGACGACGTAGCCGACCGGCACCTCGTCGCGGATGTCGTCAGGCTCGCCCACCACCGCTACCTCCAAGACCGACGGGTGCTCGCCCAGCACGGACTCCACCTCGACCACCGACACGTTCTCGCCGGCCACCTTCAACACGTCGCTGCGCCTGCCGGCGAACTCGAAGCGACCAAGGGCATCCCGCCGTGCGAGATCGCCTGTCAGGAACCAGCCGTCGCGGTAGGCCCGTTCGGTGGTCTGAGGGTCGTCGAGGTACCCGGCGAAGAGCGTCGAGCCCGGCTCACCGCCCACGACCACCTCGCCGACCTCCCCGACGGGCACGGGCGTGCCGTCGTCGGGGTTCGCGATGTCGACGCGGCATCCGATGGTGGGCTCGCCCATCAGCGACGGCACGGGACCCAGGGCGCGGCTGGTGAGGACCGCCGGGATCGTCTCGGTCATCCCGTAGAGCTGGCGGGGTCGACAACCCAGGAGCCCGGCGAGGGTCTCGTACTGATCGCCGGTGATGTTCTGCGCGTACCAGCAGTGGCGCAGCTGGAGGCCGACCACGGGCGTCGCCCCCCGGGCGAGGATCATCCGCATGGGTGCGGCGAAGAGGCTGGCGTGCGTGGCGCCGTGGCGGGCGGCCTGGGCGAGGAAGCCGGAGGCCGAGAACGACGACATGAGCGCCACGCTCGCCCCGGCTGAGATCGCTGAGGCGAACGAGTAGTACTGCGCGTTCGCGTGGAACAGGGGCAGGACGACGAGCTGCCTGTCGTCCTTGGCGAGCCCCGCCGCGGCGGCCATCACGTCGCCGGCGAAGGCGTAGTTGGCCTGGGTGACCACGACGCCCTTCGGTGCCGATGTCGTGCCGGAGGTGAACATGACAGCAGCCCGGTCGAAGGCGCCTGGTCTGCGCCGCTCGTCCCACCGGACCGGGTTGCCGCTCAGAGGTGCGAGCTCGGTGTCGTCCTCGCCGACGGCGACGACGACGGGGGGCGCGGACAAGGCCGCAGCCCCCTGCTCGTAGACGGCGAGCCGATCGACGCCGACGACGGCCACGGCCGGTGCCGTGCGCTCAATGTGCCCGGCCAGCTCGGGCGCCGTAGCACCCGGGTCTGACGGGACGATGGTGGCACCGAGGCCGACGGCCGCCAGCCACACCGCCACGAAGGCGGGGGAGTTGGCCAACACGAGGTGGACCGTCGACCCGGCCTCGGCACCACGCTCCAGGAGCCCGCCGGCCACCCGCGCCGCGAGGGCATCGAACTCCGCGTACGTCCACTCGTGGACGGACCCGTCGGGGCCCTCCCACACGAGGAACGTCCCGTCGGCGTTCGCGGCCACCGCCTGGCGCCAGCGATCGGCGAGCGTAGGGTTCACGCGCTCGCCTCCCGAGCGGCGCCGTAGCCGCCGCCGCCGGGGAGCTCGAGGCGCACGACGTCGCCCGATTTGAGCTGGATCCGAGCCTGAGTGACGACCGGCTCGCCGTTCACGAGGAACCGCCCCGGCGCACCAGACTCGCCGCCGAAGAGGCCGCGCGGGGCGTGCTTCATCCGACTCGTCACCGCGTTGAGCTGCCAGGGCCGATCGGTGTCGACGGTGAACTCGATGACCTGGCCGAGTCCGCCCTCCGCCGATCCGCCGCCGCCCGACCCGGGCCGCAGCTCCTTGCGCAGGAACCGCACCGGCGCGGATGCCTCGACGACCTCGAGCGGCACGGCCGACACCCCGGTGGGGTACGACGTGGCGCTGAGGCCCGTCTTGGTGGCGCGGGCGCCCACGCCCCCGGCGTAGGTGAACATCGCGGTGATGAAGGGCGAGCCGTCGTCGTGCGTGCCGCTCACCTGCATCGTCCACACCGCGCCGGCGCCCTCGGCGAGCACCTTGTCGGGAGCGACCTCGGCCAGCGCGGCGAGGATCGGCATCGGGAGGAACATCCCCACGACGTGACGCGCTGTGCAGGGCGCCGGCGACACCGCGTTGACGATGCTGCCCTCGGGCGCCTCGACCTTGATCGGCGCAAGGCTCCCGAAGTTGTTCGGGATGTCGGGGTTGAGGACGCTGCGGATCGTGAACGTCGTGTAGGCGTGGGTGTAGTTCTTGACCACGTTGATGCCGGCCGGGCTGGCGCCGGAGGAGCCCTCGTAGTCGACGAGGATCTCGCCGGCCACCGGGTCGACGGTGATGGCGACGTGGATGTCGATCTCGCTGCCGTCCGCCAGGTCGAGCACGGAGTGGGCCTTGTAGGTGCCTGCGGGAAGGGCCCGGATGGACCGTCGGGTGGCCTCCTCGGACCGGCGGATGATCTCGTCGGCCAGATCCTGGATGTCGTCCAGCCCCCGCGAGTCGCAGAGCATCTGCAGCCGCTGGTCGCCCACCTGACCCGATGCGATCTGGGCGTGGAGGTCGCCGGCCATGTGCTCCGGCTGGCGCACGTTGGAGAGGATGAACTTCCACACGTCCTCGTTGCGCTCGCCGGCGATGAGCAGCTTGGTGATCGGGATCCAGATGCCCTCTTCGAACACGTCGCGCGCTCCAGCGCCGATCCCGTAGCCGCCGACGTCGGTGTGGTGGATGGTCGAGCCGAAGAGCCCGATCACCCGCCCACCGCGGAACACCGGGCTGAGCACCGTGACGTCGAGCAGCTGCCCGGCCGTCTTGTACGGGTCGTTGGTGATCAGCACGTCGCCGGGGGCGAGCGTGTCGATGGGGTGCTCCTCGAGGATCGCGGTCGCGGCGCGGGCCAGGGAGTTGATGTGCCCCGGCGTGCCGGTGACGGCCTGTGCCACCATGCGGCCGTCCCGGTCGAACAGCGCGTTGGCGAGGTCGCCGGCCTCCCGCACGATCGGGCTGAAGGCGGCTCGTTGGAGCGCCCGCGCCTGCTCGTTCACGGTGCTGATGAGGCTTCCCCACAGCACCTCGAGCTCGATGGCGTCGATGGTCGTCGTCATGCGTTCGCCTCTCTCGTTGCGACGAGCGACCCGTCAGGCGCCACCGTCACGGTCCATCCGGGCCTGATCACGGCCGTCGTCTCGCGCTCCTCGACGATCGCCGGGCCGACGATCGTGGCGCCCGTGCCGAGCGCCTCCCGGCGGTACACCGGGATGTCCACGTCGGCCGAGCCGCGGTCGAAGCGCGCCGTCCTCGTGCGGTGCACGACCGGTGCGCCGACGGCGCTGGGGAGCTCTGCCACCTCGACCACGGGCGGCGGCGCCCACGCCGCGACCCGCCATGTGACGACCTCGACGGGCAGGTCGGGGATGCGCAACCCGTAGACCCGTTCGTACTCGGTGGCGAAGTGCTCGAGGGTCTCGGCGTCGGACGCCGGCCACGACACCCCCTCGCCGACCCAGATCGTCACCTCGTTGCCCTGGCCGCGGTAGCGGGCGTCCATGCCGTAGCGGAACCGCACGGCGTCGGTGTCGACGCCGGCCGCGGCGAGGATGCGCCGGCCGTCGGCCTGCATCTCGTCGAGCAGCTCGTCGCGCTCGGTGGCGAGCGAGTCGTCGAGCAGGGCCAGCATCGAGCGGGCCAGGTCTATCCGAACCGGGCTCACAAGGGTGCCGAAGGCAGAGAGCACCGAGGCGTTGACCGGGAAGATCACCCGGGTGGCCTCGAGGAGCTCGGCGACGCCGCACGCGTGGACCGGACCGGCACCGCCGAAGGCGATGAGGGGAACGCCACGCAGGTCGAGGCCGCGCTCCACCGCGTGCATCCGGGCGGCGGCAGCCATGTTCTGGTTGACAACCGTGTGGACGCCGGCAGCCGTGTCGACCACCAGGCTGTCGATGTCGGCGGCGACCTTCGCCATGGCGGCATCGGCGGCGCCGAGGTCGAGCTGCATGTCACCCCCGAGGAAGAAGTCGGGGTCGAGGTAGCCCAGGAGGAGGTCGGCATCCGTCGTGGCCGGATGCTGGCCACCGCGCCCATAGGAGGCGGGGCCGGGCTCGGCGCCGGCAGAGTCGGGGCCCACCTTGAGCAGTCCCAGGTCGTCGATGCGGGCGAGGCTGCCGCCTCCGGCTCCGATTTCCACCAGGTCGACCGACGGGACGGTGACCGGGAAGCCCGAGCCCTTCTTGTGCCGGTAGATGCGGGCCACCTCGAAGTCGTTCGTGAGCTCGGGCTCGAACTGCTCGATCAGGCACGACTTCGCGGTGGTGCCACCCATGTCGAAGCACAGGAGGCGCTCCTCGCCGAGGCGGCGGGCGTACCAGGCGCCGGCCAGGGCGCCGGCGGCCGGACCGGACTCGACGAGCCGGATCGGCACCTGCTTGGCGTCGTCGGCCGAGATGACGCCGCCGTTGGACAGCATCATGAGCACCTTGCCGCCGAAGCCCTCGGCGACCAGCCACTGCTGGAGCTCGTCGAGGTACGGGCCGATCAGAGGCATGGTGGCCGCATTGCAGGCCGTCGTGACCATGCGGGGGTACTCGCGGATCTGCGGTGCCACCTCGTGGGAGGTGCACACGGGCACGCCGAGGCGGGCCGCGAGGGCGTCGGCTACGAGCTGCTCGTTGGCACCGTTGGCGTAGCCGTGCAGGAAGCACACGCCGACGGCTTCCGCTCCGGCGGCTCGCAGCGCCTCGGCCAGGCGATCGATGTCCTCGGTCGTCGGCTCGCGGAGCACCCGCCCGTCGACCATGGTCCGCTCGTCGACCTCGAAGGTCATGTCCCGGGGGATCGGCGGTGGCGGGAACTCGGTCTGGAGGTCGTACATGTCGTAGCGGTGCTCCGACCGGATCTCCAGCGTGTCGCCGAAGCCGGCGGTGGTGACCATCGCCGCCTTGCCGGTCTTGCCCTCGATGAGCGCGTTCGTGATCAGGGTCGTCGCATGCACGATCGGCGCGGTGATGTCGCTCGGCTGCACGCCAGCCTTGGCGAGCAGCTGGGTGACCCCGGCCCGCACGCCGTTGAGCGGCCGGGACGGCGTCGACAGCGTC
>DATCYI010000042.1:0-1880 GCA_036570385.1 Acidimicrobiales bacterium
GATGCCGCGGTCAGCTCCATCGTCGACTCGCGCATGGCTGGGAACAGGGCGGTCTCCTCGACCTCTGTGTGGTCGTTGAGCTCCGCGATCAGGTCGACCATGCGCAGTCGCGCCTCGGCGATGTCGCCGAACAGCGCCAGCCGCCGGATGATCGAGCCCTGCGCGGTGATGGACGCGTGCTCCTCGCCGAGTCGCTTGATCAGGTCAACCGAGCGGCAGTCGCAGTAGTCGCACATCTCCAGGGATCCTTCCAGCGGGCTTCCATCGGACCGTATCGACACCGCGGCCTACCCCTTTAGGGCCATTGGTCACCATCTGCAGGGACCTCGCGGGGCGACCGGCAGATCTCCGCAGGGGGATCAGCGGGTGGCGCGGCTCTCGAACCAGGCGAGCGCGTCGGGGTCGCTGAGCGAGCCGCGCGAGGCCGCCTGCTCGGAGGGGGTGCCGAGCAGGATCCGCTTGATCGGCACCTCCAGCTTCTTGCCGGAGAGGGTGCGGGGCACCGCGGGCACGGCCTCGATGCGGTCGGGCACGTGGCGGGGCGACAGCTCGCTGCGCAGCGCGGTGGTGATCCGTCGGCGAAGGTCGGCGGTGAGCTCTTCCCCGCCGGCCAGCGCCACGAACAGCAGCAGCTCGCCCATGCCCCCTTCGTCATCTGACTCGGCGCTGTCGAGGTGCACCACGAGGCTGTCGACGATCTCGGGCAGGGCTTCCACCACCGCGTAGAAGTCGCTCGTGCCGAGGCGCACGCCTCCGCGGTTCAAGGTGGCGTCCGAGCGGCCGGTGATGGTGCAAGCGCCGTCGTCGGTGAAGGTCACCCAGTCGCCGTGGCGCCACAGGCCGGGGAAGACGTCGAAGTACGAGGCCCGGTAGCGCTCGCCATCGGGGTCGCCCCAGAGGCCGACCGGCATCGATGGCAGCGGCGCGGTGATCACCAGCTCGCCGGTGGTGCCGGCAGGAACGGATCGGCCTTGTGGGTCGAACGCCTCGACCGCGCAGCCGAGCAAGGCGCAGGAGATCTCGCCGGCCCGCACCGGCACCAGCGGCGAGGTGCCCACGAACGCGGTGCACACGTCGGTGCCGCCGCTGATGGAGCTCACCGGCACGCCGACGGTGTCGTGCACCCAGCGGAAGCCGCTGGCCGGGAGCGGGGCGCCCGTGGAGCCGACCCAGCGCAGCGATCCTCTGGGCGGCTGCAGACCGGCCTTGCGGCAGGCCATGAGGAAGGGAGCGGAGGTGCCGAAGACGCTGCAGCCCGTCTCCGCCGCCACCTCCCACAGCGCGCTCAGGTCGGGATGGGCCGGGTCGCCGTCGAAGAGGACGACGGTGGCGCCGACCAGCAGCCCCGACACGAGGTAGTTCCACATCATCCAGCCCGTCGTGGTGAACCACATGAAGCGGTCGCCCGGACCGAGGTCCTGGTGCAGGGCCAGCACCTTCAGGTGCTCGAGGGTGATGCCGCCGTGACCGTGCACTATCGCCTTCGGCAAGCCGGTGGTGCCCGAGCTGAACAGCACGTAGAGCGGATGGTCGAAGGGCACCGGCTCGAAGGTCGGTGGTCCGGGGTCTGGGCCGGCGAGCAGGTCGTCCCACGCGGTCGCGTCGGGCAGCCCGCCGGCGAGGTAGGGGACCGACACGACGTGGCGCACGCTGGGCAGGGCGGCTCTGATCGTGGCCACCTCGGTGGTGCGGTCGATGGCCTTGGTGCCGTAGCGGTAGCCGTCGACGGCGAGCAGCACCACCGGGTCGAGCTGGGCCAGGCGGTCGATGACGGCGCGGGTGCCGAACTCCGGGGCACAGCTCGTCCACACGGCGCCGATCGACGCGGTGGCCAGGAAGGCGATGAGGGTCTCGGGGATGTTCGGCGCGTACGCGGCCAC
>DATCYI010000043.1:0-6590 GCA_036570385.1 Acidimicrobiales bacterium
CGCGGTGCCTACTGGCCGCTCATCGGCGCCTTCGGCGCCGGCCTCGTCGTGCTCGGCCTCGTCATCAGCAACGTCATGTTCGTGATCGGGCTGTTCACCCTGCTCGCCGTGCTCGTCGAGTGGATGGTGCTCGCCTGGTCCGACCGCGCCACCGGCGATGCCGAGACCAACCGGCTCGTGCGCAACCGCGTGATGGCCCCCTTCGAGGTGCCGCTGGCCGGCGCCCTGGTGATCGCCGTCTCGGTGTTCGCCTTCTCCCGACTCTTCCTCACCGCATCCCAGCAGGGCGCAGTGTGGGTCGCGACCGCCCTCGGGCTCGTCGTGATCGGCATCGGGGCGGTCATCGCCGCCAAGCCCCGCGTCTCACCCAACGTCATCGCCGGCATCCTCAGCATCTGTGCCGTGGCAGTGGTCGCCGCCGGGGTGGTCGCCGCTGCCCGCGGCGAGCGCTACATCGAGCACCACGAGGTCAACACCGAGGAAGGCGACGGTCTCACCGCCTACTTCCCGCAGGGCACCAACGAGGGTGGTGCCGTCGCCGAAGCTGACGCCGAGAACGCCGAGGCGGAAGGCGAAGGCGGCGCCAGCGAGAGCGACGCGGCCGAGACCGACGCCACCGAAGGCGATGCCACCACCGACTCGGAAGGCGCGGCCGGATGACCTCCGAACCCACCCCCCGACCGACTGACCGCGCCGCACAGGCGCGTCAAGGAGCACGCATGTCCCGACGCGTGCGCGCCTCACTCCTGGCGCCACTGGTCCTGTTCCTCGCATCCTGCGCCAAGGACGCACCGCTCGACAGCCTCGACCCGGCTGGGCCACGGGCCAAGTCGATCGACGATCTCCAGAACCCGGTCTTCGCCATCGCGGGCGTCGTGTTCCTGGCCGTGAACCTCGGCGTGCTGTTCCTCGCCTGGAAGTTCAAGCGCCGCAAGGACGACCACACCCTCCCGCACCAGACCCACGGCAACACCAAGCTGGAGCTCGGCTGGACGATCCTCCCCGCCCTCCTCCTGGCCGGCATCGGCGGAGCCTCGGTGCTCACCCTCCTCGACCTCGAGGAGAAGCCCGACGACAGCATGCAGGTCACGGTGGTGGGCCAGCAGTGGTGGTGGGAGTACCAGTACGACGTCGACGGCGACGGCGAGACCGACATCACCACGGCCAACGACCTCGTGATCCCCGCGGGCCGCAACATCGACCTCGACATCGAGTCGCGCGACGTCATCCACTCGTTCTGGATCCCGCGCCTCAACGGCAAGCGCGACGCTGTCCCGGGCCGATCGCACCCGCTCCAGATGTCGGCCGACGAGCCCGGCGTGTACCGCGGCCAGTGCACCGAGTTCTGCGGGCTCTCCCACGGCTACATGCGCATGCGCGTCGTCGCCCTCGAACCCTCCGAGTTCGAGGCGTGGCAGGACGCGCAGCTCGACGGCGCCGAGATGCCCACCGATGAGCTGGCCCTCGAGGGCCGCGAGATCTTCCGCACCACCTGTTCCTCCTGCCACCTGGTGGAGGGCGAGGGCGGCAACGAGGATCTCTTCGAGGGCTCCGCACAGGTGTCGGGCGCCGCACCGAACCTCACCCACTTCATGAGCAGGGGCACCTTCGCCGGTGCCGTGTTCGATCTGTGGACCGACATCGACGGCAACGGCGAGGTCGACATCGACGAGCACGGCGACACCCTCAACGAGGCGCAGCTCAAGGCCTGGCTGCGGGATCCCCCGGCCGAGAAGCCCATGTACGCGCCGACGCGCGGCATGCCCAACCTGGAACTGAGCGAGGCACAGATCGATGCCCTCGTCGCCTACCTAGAGACGCTGGAGTAACGAGATGGCCATCGCCGAAAGCCCTTCGGACGCACTCGCCCTTCCCTCTGGTGGTGCCATCGCGCATCGCCCCATGGGCATCTTCGGGCGTCCCCGCGCCAAGACCGGTTGGACGTCGTGGATCACGACCGTCGACCACAAGCGCATCGGCATCATGTACGGCGCGGCGGCGCTGTTCTTCTTCTGCATCGGGGGTCTCCAGGCCCTGCTGATCCGGGCCCAGCTGGCTGCGCCAGGGCAGAAGCTGTTCTCCGCCGACCTCTACAACCAGATCTTCACGATGCACGGCGTCACGATGATCTTCCTCGTCGTGATGCCGCTCGGCGCGGCGTTCATGAACTACCTGATCCCGATCCAGATCGGGGCCCGAGACGTCGCCTTCCCGCGGCTCAACGCGTTGAGCTTCTGGACGTTCCTCTTCGGCGGGATCTTCCTCAACACCTCATGGATCTTCGGTGGAGGCGCTGACGGCGGCTGGTTCGCCTACGCCCCCAACACCGGCGTGGCCTTCTCGCCCAGCCACGGCATGGACTTCTACGCCCTCGGCGTGCAGATCACCGGCATCGCCTCGCTGGTCGGTGCGGTCAACCTGATCACCACGGTGCTCAACATGCGGGCCCCGGGCATGACGCTCATGAAGATGCCGGTGTTCACCTGGATGTCGCTGGTCACCCAGGTGCTGCTGCTCTTCTCGCTGCCGGTCATCTCGGTGGCGCTGTTCCTGCTCACCTTCGACCGCCTCTTCGACGCCAACTTCTTCAACGTGGCCGAGGGCGCCGATCCGCTGCTGTGGCAGCACCTCTTCTGGATCTTCGGCCACCCGGAGGTCTACATCCTCGTGCTGCCCGGCTTCGGCATCGTGTCGGAGATCATCCCGGTGTTCGCACGCAAGCCGATCTTCGGCTACCCGTTCATGGTGTTCTCCGGGATCGCCATCGGCTTCATGGGCTTCGGCGTGTGGGCCCACCACATGTTCGCCTCGGGCCTCGGTCCCATCTCGGTCGCCGCCTTCTCCATCTCCACGATGTTCATCGCGGTGCCCACCGGCGTGAAGATCCTCAACTGGATGGCCACGATGTGGGGAGGGAAGCTCACCTTCACCGCGCCCATGCTGTGGGCCATCGGCCTCGTCACGATGTTCACCATCGGCGGCCTCTCCGGCGTGTCGCACGCCGTCGCTCCCGCCGACACGCAGCAGACCGACACCTACTACATCGTCGCCCACTTCCACTACGTCATCTTCGGCGGGGCCCTGTTCGCCTTCTTCGGCGGCTTCTACTTCTGGTGGCCCAAGGTGTTCGGCCACTTCCTCGACGAGACGCTCGGCAAGGTCCACTTCTGGATCACGCTCGTGGGCTTCAACCTCACGTTCGGCCCGATGCACATCCTCGGGCTCCAGGGCATGAGCCGGCGCATCCCCACCTACCGGGATGGCTACGGCTTCAACCTCTGGAACATGGTCTCCACCATCGGTGCGTTCACCATCGCGATCGCGATGCTGGTGTTCGCATGGAACATCGTGCGCTCCTACCGCCGCCGCAACACGCTGCCCAAGCCCGGGCCCGACCCGTGGGACGGCCGCAGCCTCGAGTGGAGCATCCCGTCCCCCACGCCGGAGCACAACTTCGACGACGAACCGGTCATCACCCAGTTCGACGACTGGTGGTACCGCAAGTACGAGGAGAACGACGACGGCGAGCTCGTGAAGGTGAACGAGCCCGAGGACATCGCCATGATCGGCGACGGCTCCCGCGCCCACCTCCCGTCGCCTTCGTACTGGCCCTTCGTGCTGGCGCTCGGCCTGCCGTTCATCGGCTGGGGCCTGATCTTCAACATGTTCATCACCGCGTTCGGCGGGGCTCTGGTGCTGGCCGGCTTCGTGGGCTGGGCCCTCGAGCCGGCCGACGACCCGGACCTGCCGCCCCACGGCCACGACGACCACGGCACCGCCGACGACCCGAACGGGGACGCCGCCGCCCTGGATGCGCCCGCGACCGAGGAGGAGGTGACCGTCGGTGGCTGACACCGCCGTCCACTCGAGCACCACCGTGCACGAGCACACGCACGACGACACGGCCACCGGCATCTCGAACTCCAAGCTCGGGATGTGGGTGTTCCTCGCATCCGACTGCTTGCTGTTCGGTGCGCTCATCTCCACCTACCTGCTGCTGCGCCACCGCAGCACGCACGGCCTCGGGCCCACCGACGTGTTCGACATCCCGTTCACTTCGGTCAGCTCGTTCGTCCTGCTGATGAGCTCGCTCACCATGGCCCTCGCCGTGGCCTCGATCACCCGGGGCGACGTCCACCGCAACCGGGTCTGGCTGGCCTCCACGGCGCTGCTCGGCGCCGTGTTCATCGGCGGCCAGGTCTACGAGTTCACGACCTTCTACCGGGAGGGGCTGGGCTACACGACCAACATCTTCGGGTCGGCCTTCTACACCCTCACCGGTTTCCACGGCATCCACGTGACGGTCGGCATCATCATGCTGGCGTCCCTGCTGGTGATGTCCCTGCGGGGCAACCTCACCCGGGAGCGCGCCGAGGCCGTCGAGATCGTCGGCCTCTACTGGCACTTCGTCGACGTCGTGTGGATCGTGATCTTCACCGTCGTCTACCTGATCCCCTGAGGAAGCTGGCGCAGCGATGAGCACCACAACGACCAACGAGGCCTCGCCCACCGCGGAGGAGGAGCTGTTGGAACACGCCCACGACCACCCCTCCGACGGCGACTACGTCAAGATCGCCATCATCCTCGGCGTCATCACCGCAGCCGAGGTGGGCACGTACTTCTGGAAGGACATCTTCGGCTCCGAGCCGAGCACCTTCGCCCTCGTCGCAACGCTGTTCCCGATGATGATCGCGAAGTTCATCATCGTCATCGGATACTTCATGCACCTGAAGTACGACAACCCCCTCTTCAAGCGCGTCTTCATCTTCGGCCTGCTGCTGGCGATGGCGGTGTTCATCGCTGCGCTGTCGGCGTTCGAGTTCTGGGACGACCGCTTCCTGCGCTTCCTGACAGGAGGTTGAGGTGGGCGCCGTGACCTCCGTCGTGCTCGCCGCGTCGGACGGTACGGACTTCTGGCGCTTCGTGCCGCACCCCGAGGTGTGGCTCCTCGTCGGCAGCGTCGTCGGTCTCTACTTCTACGCCGCCCGCGTGATCGGGCCCAAGGTCGTGCCGGCCGGCACCCCGGTCATCACCCGCTCGCAGCGGCGTTGGTTCATCATCGGGATCTTGATGCTGTGGATCTCGTCAGACTGGCCGGTCCACGACGTCGGCGAGCAGTACCTCTACATGGTCCACATGGCGCAGCACACGGTGCTGACGCTCGTGATGCCTCCGATCCTGCTCATGGCCACGCCCGAGTGGCTGGCCCGCTTGGTGCTCGGCAGCGGCCGCGTGCACCGCTGGGTCCACCGGCTCGCCCGGCCCCTGCCGGCGCTGCTGATCTTCAACAGCCTCGCCCTGCTCATCCACTGGCAGGTCATCGTCAACAACGCCTCGACGAACGGCCTGTTCCACTACGCGGTGCACGCCGCCATCGTGGTGTCGGCCTTCCTGCTGTGGCTCCCCGTCTGCGGCCCGCTCCCCGAGCTGCGGATCTCGCTGCCGGGGCAGATGATGTACCTCTTCGTCACCTCGCTGGTGCCGACCGTGCCCGGTGCCTGGCTGGTGTTCGCCGAGGGCGCGGTCTACTCGGTCTACGACAAGTCCGACAGGATGTTCGGCATCTCCGTCACGTCCGACCAGCAGGTCGCCGGCGCCATCATGAAGCTGGGCGCTGGCACCTACCTATGGATCGTCATCGCCGGGCTGTTCTTCAGGTGGTCGAACCGCCAGGCCGACCTCCAGGGACGCGGACGGCGACCGGCTCCGGCCTCCGACGACGTCGACGACACGCCCGATGTGCTCACCTGGGAGCAGGCCGAGCGCGAGATGGCCGAGCACCCCGCCCCGGGCTGACCGGCCACGAGGTCATCGCGTCGCAGGTCGCCCTTTTGAGGCCAAGTGACGCCGATCACTAGGTTGCTGCACGGTTTGGGGCCGCCTCAGCGCGCGCCCTTCCACCCTCAACTGTCGTTCGACGAGAGGAACACACATCCGTGGACGCCGTCCCGTACCTGGCCGCCCTGTCGGCCCTCGCTGGGCTCGCCTTAGCGTTCTACTTCTTCGGCAAGGTCAAGCAGGCCGACCCGGGCAACGCCCGCATGGTCCAGCTGATGACCGCCATCCAGGAGGGCTCCCGCGCGTTCCTGCGTCGTGAGTACACGTGGGTCGCCGGCTTCGTCGTGATCATGACCGTGCTCATCGCGGTCTTCCTCGACTACGGCCGCCCCTGGGGTGCCATCGCCTACATCTCCGGCGCCGTGCTCTCAGCGCTGGCTGGCTTCGTGGGCATGACCGTGGCCACCCTGGCCAACGCCCGCACGGCCCAGGCCGCTCAGACCGGTGGCGCCAAGGAAGCCCTGCCCCTCGCCTTCCGGGGCGGCGCGGTCATGGGCTTCACGGTGGCCGGCCTGGCGCTGCTCGGGCTGGCGCTCAGCTACCTGATCTACGTCGAGTGGCTCGAGGTCGACGACCCGTTCAGCGTCCTCACCGCGTTCGGTCTCGGCGCGAGCTCCATCGCGCTGTTCTCCCGCGTGGGCGGCGGCATCTACACCAAGGCCGCCGACGTCGGCGCCGACCTCGTCGGCAAGGTCGAAGCCGGCATCCCCGAGGACGACCCCCGCAACCCCGCGACGATCGCCGACAACGTG
>DATCYI010000044.1:0-3182 GCA_036570385.1 Acidimicrobiales bacterium
GAAGCAGGCGATGCCCTCGCTGCGGCCCAGCGCACCGAGCCCCTCGGCCCGCTTGCCCTTCACCGTGACGGGCGCGCCGACGACCTCGCTCAACCGAGCCTGCATCGCCTCGCGCTGCGGCGCCAGCTTGGGCGCCTCGGCCACGACCGTGCAGTCGACGTTGCCGGGCCGCCAGCCGCCGGCTCTGACGTCGGCCACGGCCCGGCGGAGCAGCTCGATGCTGTCGGCCCCCGCGTAGGCGGCGTCGGTGTCCGGGAAGTGCTGACCGATGTCACCCAGGCCCGCCGCACCGAGCAGGGCGTCGATCACGGCGTGGGCGACGACGTCGGCATCGCTGTGGCCCGTGAGGCCCGGCACGCCAGCGAAGACCACGCCGCCGAGCACGAGCGGTCGGGAGGCGTCGCCGCTGAACGGGTGGACGTCGAAGCCCTGCCCGACCCTCACCTGCACAGGAGCTCCGCCACCTGCAGGTCGACGGCAGTGGTGATCTTGATGTTCGACACGTCGCCGTCCACGAGCACCACCTTGCCACCGGCGGCCTCCACCAGCGACGCGTCGTCGGTGCCCTCAGGCTCGCCCTCGTGAGCAGCGCGCAGCACCCGGGCCCGGAACGCCTGCGGGGTCTGCACGGCCACGAAGCGACCGCGGTCGACGGTGCCGGCGCCCACCTCTCGCAAGGTGTCGGTGACGGGCACGACGGGGACCGCGGCATCCGCCCCCGACTGCACGGCCTCGATCACCCGCTCCCAGACGCCGTCGACCGGAACGGGCCGGGCGCCATCGTGGACGACGACCACCTCGGCCTCCGGCGGCACCGCGGCCAAGCCCTGGCGCACGGACGCGGAGCGGGTGGACCCGCCGGCCACGACGACGTCAGCCGGGTGCAGCGACTCAGGCTCGCCGAGCGAGTCGGCGGGCACGACGAGGACCACTCCAGCGCAGTGCTCGCGGGCCGATCGCAGCGCCCAGTCGACCACCCGGCCGTAGCCGAGGCGGAGGAACTGCTTGCGCGCTCCGAACCGCTCGCCGCTGCCGGCAGCGACGACTATCGCCCAGGTTGAGGTCGGCATCGCCCCCGAGGGTACTTCCGGTGAAAATCGTCACAGACGCGCCGCTAGAGTCGACATCCGCATGGTCGACATCGATCTCATCCGTGGCACCGAGCTCTTCGCCGAGCTCGACGACGCTGCCCTGCAAGAGGTTGCGCAGAGCGCCGTCTCTCGCGAGCTCCGGCGGGGCGACGTGCTCTTCAGCGAGGGCACCGCACCGCAGCACCTCTACGTGGTGGAGGACGGTCGCATAGCGATCGCCAGCAAGTCCATCGACGGCCGCGAGTCGGTGTTCGCTCTGATGGAGCGCGGCGAGCTGTTCGGGGAGATGGGCCTGCTCGACGGAGAGGGCCGCTCGGCCGAGGCCCGCGCCCTCGAGCCGTCCCGGGTCATCGAGGTGCCCTACGAGCCCGTGCGGGCCGCGTTCGAGGCCCGTCCCGAGCTGCTCTGGGGTGTCGTCGCACTGCTCGCCGGTCGCCTGCGGAGCATGGACTCGGCCCTGTCCGACTCGGTGTTCCTCGACGTCACCGGCCGCACCGCCAAGCGCCTCCTCGAGCTGGGCGGCGACGCCGACGAGTTCCAGCTGCCGGTCACCCAAGAGGAGCTGGCCGGCATGGTCGGTGCCTCCCGCGAGCGCGTCAACAAGGCGATCGCCAGCTTCGTCCGCCTCGGCTGGATCGACCAGTCCGACCGCCGCTACACCATCCTCGACCGAGACCAGCTGAGCCGCCGCGCTCTCTAGCGCTTTCAGGTGTAGCGGTCGAGGATGCTGGACTCGGCTAGGCGGGAGAGGCCTTCCTTGATGGCCCTCGCCCTCGTCTCGCCGACTCCGCTGACGTCGTCGAGCTCGTCGATCGTGGCCCGCATGATCTTCTGGAGGTTTCCGAAGCGCACAACGATCCGCTCGACCACCGGTTCGGGCAGTCGGGGGATGCGGGCGAGGAGCCGGAAGCCACGGGGCTGGAGGCTCTCGTCGAGGTCGCTGGAGCCGTGGGGCAGGTGCAGAGCGGCGCCCACGCCCTTGAGGTCGAGCAGGTCTTCGGTGCCGAGGTCGGCCAGCGCGTCGAGCGCCTCCTCAACGTGCCAGCCGCTGTCCTCGTGGAAGTAGTCCTTGATCACCAGGCGGCGGTCGTCCTCGACGCCGCCCATGAGCTCGTCGAGCTGGAGGCGCACCAGGCGGCCGTCGACGCCTAGCTCCACGATGTCGAGCTCGATCTCCTCGGCGACGCGCCGCACCATCTCGGTGCGCTGCAGGACGGTGACGACGTCGCGCAGCGTGACGAGGTCTTCGACCTCGACGGTGGAGAGCGACGCGGTGACCTCGTCGAGGCGGTTCTTGTAGCGCTCGAGGGTCTGGAGCGCCTGGTTGGAGCGAGTGAGGAGCCGCGGGATCGGCTCGAGGGTGTGCTTCTGGTCGCGGGCGTAGACCGCGACGATCGCCATGTCCTCGGAGACCGAGATGACCGGGACGTCGATCGAGCGGGCCACCCGCTCAGCGGTGCGGTGCCGGGTGCCGGTCTCGGACGTGGGCACGTTGGGGTTCGGCACGAGGTGCACGTTGGCCCGAGCGATGCGGCTTCCGTCGGCGGCCAGGATGATGGCGCCGTCCATCTTCGCCAGCTCCGAGAGCCGCTGAGGGCTGAAGGCGGCATCGAGCAGGAAGCCACCCGAGCAGATGTTCAGGACCTCTGGACCGTCGCCCACGACCACCAGCGCGCCCATGCTCGCCTGGAGGATGCGATCGAGCCCGGAGCGCAGCCCGGTGCCCGGTGCGACGACTCCCAGTGCGGCGAGTAGCTCTGCACTGCGTCGAGGGGCCATCGCCGGATGTTACTTGTCATCACCGCCCTGCCGTCGCGAAGTGGCTGGTCAGGGGTGGTTCGGGAGGGCGCGAGAGCGCCTAGGAGGCCCGGCGGTGGTCGAGCGATCGGGGGCCCAGAGCCACCCCGGCGAGGTGCACGGCCTCGGCGAGGGTGGTGGCGGGCAGGACGTCCATCCCCGGGACGGAGACCGACGCGCTGGCGGGCACCACGGCGCGCGTGAAGCCGAGCCGGGCCGCCTCGCCCAGGCGGCGGGCCGTCTGGTGGACCTGGCGCAGCTCGCCACCGAGGCCCACCTCGCCGCAGGCCACGA
>DATCYI010000045.1:0-2349 GCA_036570385.1 Acidimicrobiales bacterium
CGCCCCCAACGCGTCGCTTCTGGGGATGGCTATCGGCCAAATAGACCGACAACCATCCCCAGTTCGTTTGGTTGGGCGGGAGGCGTGGGGCTGGCGCGGCGTGGGAACGTGGAGGTCGTGAGCTCCGACGCCGTCACGGCCAGCGATCTGCCCGTCACCATCGACGACGTGCGTGCGGCGGCCGAGCGGATCGACGGGGTCGTGGAGCGCACGCCTAGCTCGCGATCGCAGACCTTGAGCGAGATGCTCGGCACCGACGTCGTGCTGAAGTTCGAGAACCTGCAGTTCATCGCCGCGTTCAAGGAGCGTGGCGCCCTCAACAAGCTGCTCACGCTCACCGACGACGAGCGGGCCAACGGGGTGGTCGCCATGTCCGCCGGCAACCACGCGCAAGCCGTCGCCCGTCACGCCACCCGCCTGGGCATCGACGCCACCATCGTGATGCCGGCGTCCACGCCGTTCGTGAAGGTGCACCGCACCGAGGTGCTCGGCGCCAAGGTCGTGCTCCACGGTGAAGGCCTCGCCGGCGCAACGGAGGCAGCTCGGCGGATCATCGAGGAGGAGGGCCGCACCTTCGTCCACCCCTACGACGATCCCGCGGTGATCGCCGGTCAGGGCACGGTGGCGCTGGAGATGCTGGAGGACCACCCCGATCTCGATGCGATCGTGGTCCCCACCGGCGGCGGCGGGCTGCTCGCCGGCATCGCCGTCGTGGCTCGGGCTCTGCGCCCGGAGCTGTCTGTGGTCGGCGTGCAGAGCGACCGCTGGCCGTCGATGCTGGCGGCGACCGGCCAGGGAGACGCGCCTGCCGGGGGTGCCACCATCGCCGAGGGGATCGCCGTGCCGGTAGCGGGGTCGCTGACCACGCCCATCGTGCGGGCTCTCGTCGAGCGGCTCGTCACCGTCACCGACGAGTCGGTCGAGGAGGCGATCAACCTGCTGCTCGAGATCGAGAAGGTGGTGGTCGAGGGCGCCGGAGCAGCGGGCATCGCTGCCCTCCTGCAGCACCGTGACCTGCTCCGGGGCCGGCACGTCGGCGTCGTGCTGACCGGCGGGAACGTCGACCCGCGGCTGCTGGCGTCGGTGATCATGCGGGGCCTGGTGCGCTCAGGCCGCCTCAGCCGCCTGCAGATCGAGATCCCCGACCAGCCCGGCGTGCTCGGTCAGGTCACCACCATCGTCGGGCGGGCCGGCGCCAACATCGTGGAGATCCTCCACCAGCGCATGTTCCTCGACGTGCCAGCCAAGTCCGCCGAGCTCGAGGTCGTGATGGAGACCTACGACCACGACCACGTGCAGCGCGTGATCGAAGCCCTCGACCGAGAGGGGTTCGCGGCCCGGGTCGCCGACGTCACGTACGGCCCCCGCTGACCGGCTCGCTGCTACAGGAGGGTGTGGCGGAGCTGGTCGATGGTGACCGAGGAGATGCCGAGGGTGGCGGCGAGGCCCTCGAGCGACCCGTAGCGGGAGTCGACCTCGGTGAGGAAGCCGTGCATGGCCTCGGCCGGCGCCTGGAGGTACTCGGGCGGCTGGCTGGTCATGGCGTCCATGTACTCGGGGTGCTCGACGGTCAGCCAGTCGACGAAGGCCGCCGTCGCGCCGGCACTGGCGTGGTAGTCGGCGGTGATCTCGTCGTGGGGGACGCCGACCAGCCCGAGCACCATCGCGGCCACCACACCCGTGCGGTCCTTGCCCGCCGCGCAGTGGAAGAGGGCCGGTGAGCCGGCGGCGACGAGGGTGACGGCCTGGGCGATGGCGTCGCCGCCGTGCACGAGCATGTCGAGGTAGCGGTCCCGCAGGAACTCGGCGGCGTCGGTGGTGGCGACTAGGTCGTCCTCGGACCACACCCGGCGCAGCACCGGCAGGTGGTACCACTCGACCGGATGCTGCTCCACGGGGAACGTGCCGCGGGCGATCTCGCCATCGGATCGCAGGTCGATGACGGTGCGCAGGCCGAGGAGGCGGATGCGCTCGAGGTCGTCGCCGGCGAGGCGGTCGACGCCGTCGGCGCGGAACACCTTGCCCCGCTGCACCGTGCGCCCGTCGGCCGTAGGGAGGCCGCCGAGGTCGCGGACGTTGAAGACCTTGCTCAGCTTGATGGAGCGGTCGAGCGCGGTCGGGTCCGGGGAGAAGGCGTTCGTGGACTGGTCCGGAGCGGTCGACATCTGAGCGAGGGTACCGGTCACCCGGGCGGTCACCCTAGGAGGCACCTAGGTGCATCAGTCACACCCGGGAGCCTCGCCCGCGGGTTCGGTGCGGCGGCGGAGGTGGGCGAGCGCAGCGGCGGCAGCGGTCGCTGCGGCAGCGGCGGCACCAAGGCCCCCGGGACCGCCGGTGGCCGGGAGGGTG
>DATCYI010000046.1:0-18102 GCA_036570385.1 Acidimicrobiales bacterium
CGACCTGGTCCGCCTCAACGGCGCCGCCATGGTCCTGGGCGGGCTGGCGCTCGGCGCCGGCATCCTCCCGCGGGCCGCATCCATCGGCCTGATCGCCAGTCTGGTCCCCACCACGGTCGTCGGTCACCCCTTCTGGCGCGAGCAAGACGCCGCGGCGCGCAACGCCCACACCCTGCAGTTCATGAAGAACCTGTCCATGCTCGGCGGGCTCCTCATCGCGGCCAGCTCTCCCGAGCCGGGCCGCCGCTGAGACCGCACGCCGCCGTCATTGCGGGAATGACAGGCCCGCCACCGCGGTTCATGTAGGTGACACATCAACGATTACGACGAGGAGACTCGAGAGGAGACCCGGTGATCCACCACCTGTCCATCCCCGCCCGGGACACCCTGGCTACCGCCTACCTCGCATCCACACCGCGAACGTCAACCGTCGTCACGTCAACCACTGGAGTTAGCCATGGGTGAGTCCATCAAGATCGACATCTGGTCCGACATCGCCTGCCCGTGGTGCTACATCGGCAAGCGCAAGCTGGAGGACGCCATCGGCCGCTTCGAAGCGCTCCCCGAGGCGGCTCCGGTCGAGATCGAGTACCACAGCTTCGAGCTGGCGCCCGACACCCCCGTGGACTTCGAGGGCAGCGAGGTCGACTTCTTGGTCGGCCACAAGCGACTCCCCGAGGCCCAGGTCAAGGAGATGCTGGGATCTGTGACTTCGGTCGCTCGCTCGGTCGGGCTCGAGTACGACTTCTCGGCGCTCCAGCACACGAACACCGTCAAGGCCCACGAGCTGCTCCACTACGCCAAGGAGCACGGCAAGCAGCTCCAGGCCAAGGAGCGCCTGCTGCGCGCCTACTTCATCGAAGGGCGTCACATCGGACACGTCGACGAGCTCGCCCAGCTGGCGGCGGAGATCGGCCTCGACCCCCAAGACGTCCGCCGCTCCCTCGACGAAGACGAGCACCGACCGGCGGTCCGAGCCGACCAGGAGCTCGCGGCACGCCTCGGCATCAACGCCGTCCCGTTCTTCGTCATCGACGGGCGCTACGGCGTATCGGGGGCCCAGCGCCCCGAGACGTTCCTGGACGCGCTCCGGCAGGCCGCCGCCCACAAGGCCGAGGATGAGGTGGTGGCGTCGTGAGCGGCCCCCCGAGCCTGCCGTTCTCGAAGCTCGAGATCGTCGGCGAGGACGAAGCGACCGCCTGCGGCCCAGACGGCTGCGCCTTGCCGCTGGACCGTGAAGCCATGGATGCGGCGTCCGACGATCGAGGACCCCGATGACCGAGACCTCTGCGACCACCGGGCCCGGGCTGTTGCTGCCCACGTACTTCCTGAGCCACGGTGGCGGGCCCTGGCCGTGGCTCACCGGACCGATGCGCGACTCCATGGCGCAGCTCGAAGCGTCGCTCCAGGGGCTGCCCGGCGAGATCGGTGTCACCCCGAGGGCGATCCTCATGATCTCGGGCCACTGGGAAGCGCCGGCCTTCACGGTGCAGACGAACCCGAACCCACCGATGGTCTACGACTACGGCGGGTTCCCGGAGCACACCTACCACATCGAGTACCCCGCGCCAGGCTCCCCCGCGCTCGCAGCGCGCGTCGCCGAGCTGCTCACCACGGCGGGCATCCCTGTGCGAGAAGACGCCCGGCGCGGCTACGACCACGGCATGTACGCGCCGCTCGCCCCGGCCTGGCCCGACGCTGACATCCCCGTCGTGCAGCTCTCCATCAAGCACGGGTACGACCCCGACGAGCACCTCGAGGTCGGCCGGGCGCTCGCTCCGCTGCGCCGCGAAGGCGTCCTCATCCTCGGCAGCGGCCTCAGCTACCACAACCTCGGGCTCATGGGACCGGCGGCAGCCGTGCCCTCACGCGACTTCGACGCCTGGCTCTCCGCCACCCTCCTCGACACCTCACCCGCCGAACGGACCGAGCACCTGCGCCGCTGGGACCGATCACCCAGCGCCCGGGTCGCGCACCCCGCAGAGGACCACCTGATCCCGCTGATGGTCGTGGTCGGCGCCGCCGAAGACGAACCCGCCGTGAGGACCTACCACCAGAACGACTTCTTCGGATCGGTCACCGCATCGAGCTTCCGGTTCGGCGCTCCCATCGCCACGCTTCCCAAGCCGGTCGACGAGCACGAGACAGCCCGCGCCTGACCGGACCGATTCGTGGGCGAACCCTCGAGTGGGCAGGCACTACGGGTGCGGGGTGACCACGGCCCGGCCGGTCAGCTCCCCGGATTCGAGGCGCCGGTACGCCTCGAGGGCGTCGTCCATCGTGTAGCGCTCGATCTCCGGGCGGATCTGCCCGGCCCGGTACATGTCGGCGACGTTGTGGAGGTCTTCGATCGTCCCCCAGTAGGTGTTGGTGATCGTCGACTCGTACGGCGTCGCGAAGAAGCTCCACTCGGTGACACCGCCGGCGATGCCGACCACCGTCAGACGGCCGCCCTGGGCCATGCACGCCTGGGCGGTCTTGATCGTCGGTGCCGCACCGACGATGTCGAACGCAGCGTCCACGCCCCGGCCGCCGGTGAGCTCGCGGATCGCCTCCACCTGGCCCTCACCCCCGGGAACGGTGACGGCACCGTTCTCCTCGGCCTGCTTCATGGCCTCGGGCTTCATGTCGGTGGCGATGACCGTCGCACCGGTCAGGGCGGTGAGGATCTGCACGGCGATCTGGCCGAGGCCGCCGAGCCCGATGACGAGGGCGAATCGGCCGCCGCCGGCCAGGTTGGGCAGCGCGTTCTTGACCGCGTGGTACGGCGTGAGCCCGGCATCGGCGAGCGGTGCCGCTGCAACCGGGTCGGCGTCGCCGAGGGCCACGAGGTTCCGGGCCGGGACAGCCACATACTCGGCCATCCCCCCGTCACGCCCGAGCCCGAGGCCCAGGTAGGGCATCGTGGCGGCGTTCTCGCAGTAGGTGTCTTGCCCGCGCGAGCACATCCGGCAGTGCCCGCAACCGATGGGGCCGTACACGAGGAACGCATCGCCCACGTCGATGCCCGACACCCCCGGGCCGAGCGCCTCGACCCACCCGGCGTTCTCGTGACCGAGCGTGAACGGCGGCGGGATCGAGCCGGGCGCGTCCTTGGCGAAGTCCTTGTAGATCGCAACATCGGAGTGGCAGGCACCGGCGCCGGCAACCTTCAAGAGCACCTCGCCCGGGCCCGGTTCGGGCTGGTCGACCGTTTCCAAGCTGGGAAACGTCTGCCACTCGCTGAACACGACAGCACGCATCGAGACTCCTTCTCTCCACCATGACGGAGCGCATGGCCTTGATGACGTGACTGGTCTACCCCTCGCCTCGCTCGGCCGCACGCAGGACGCGCTCCTCCCGGCCGTGCGCCGAAGCCGGCTCGGCGTAGGCCCGGGCGACGGACCGGGGCCGCCGGTCGGCATCGAACAGGCCGACCGGTCACCGTCCCGACGGGCACGGTGAGGGCGGTGTCCGTCCTCGTCCGCTCCCGTAGGAGTCGGTAGGTCCGTGGAAGCGTGACAAAGATCGTGACAAGACGGACGATGTCGAACGCTTCTAGGCACCACGCGGTCGGAGATGTCCCTTAGGACGGGGGCTGCGGTCCAGCGCTGACACGTCGGACGTACGTTGGCGAGAACTGGGCCGGACGGAAGGTCACAGCATGAGTGCGAGTCCGCCGTCGACGAGCATTGTCTGGCCCGTCATGTAACGGGTTTGGATGACTGCGACGCAGGCATCGGCGATGTCCTCCGGAGTGGCGACCCGCTCTAGCGGGGCCATGGCGGAGACCCCGGCCTTGAGCTCGTCCCACGTGGCGGTCCAGGGCGTAGCCACCAGACCTGGGGCGACGGCGTTGACGCGGACGTGTCCACCGGCGTGCTTGGCGAGGAGCTTCGTCAGATGGTCCACGGCCGCCTTCGAGACGGCGTACGGGAGGGAGCTGCCGGTTTGGCGGATGCCTGCGATCGAGGTGATGTTGATGATCCAACCGTCCTCGGCAGAGCGCAGGAGCGGCAGCGCGGCCTGCGAGACCAGGAACGTGCCGATGACGTTGACACCGAGCACCCGGGTCCAGTGCTCCGCCGTCACATCGTCGATGTCGGGGATGGCGACATCGACGGTGACCGCTGCGTTGTTCACGAGGCCATCTAGTCGTCCCCAGTGTCCACGGGCCGCGTCGACAAGCGCTTGGGCTGTATCGGGGTCGGAGATGTCCCCTTGGACGTAACAAGCGTGAGCGAGCTCCGAGACGAGTTGTTCACCAGCGGACACGGAGCTCGCTGAATTCACCACGAGGCGGGCGCCGTGCCCGGCGAGCCTGCGGACGATCGCCTCTCCGATGCCGCTGGTGGAGCCGGTGACGATGACGACGTGGCCAGTGAGGTCCATGAGCTGCTCCAAGCGTGGTGTGGGTGAACGCGTTCAAAGGGTGATGGTGG
Source organism: Acidimicrobiales bacterium (assembly GCA_036570385.1). Lineage (GTDB taxonomy): Bacteria > Actinomycetota > Acidimicrobiia > Acidimicrobiales > VFJN01 > VFJN01. The sequence goes on from DATCYI010000046.1 coordinate 4,422, forward strand.
TGAGATCGACGCCAACGGTGACCCGACCCTTGTAGCCCCCCTCGCGGAGGTCTTGTGTGAACGCATCAGCGTCACCGGGCGACTCAGGCGGGGGGATGAGGTGGGTGAGGACCAGATGTGACACGTCAGCGCGCGCCGCCATCGCACCGAGCTCGACGGTGTCGGCGTGGTAGCTGAAGATCGTCTCGAAGACGGTTCCGGCGATCATCGGCGCCATGGCGGACGTGCGGCATGCCTCGTGAACGAGCACGTCCGCGCCAGCGGACAGCTGCTCGACCTCGGGACAGACTCGAGTGTCCCCAGAGATGACGACCACGGCATCGGGAGTCTCGATGCGGTACGCGACCGCCTCGGGCACTGGCTCATGGTGTACCGCTACTGCGAGCACCCGGACTGAGCCATCGGTGCTCGTCCAGACCACCTCGGGCGAGATCGGGACCTCGAAGGTCCGGAGCGCCACCTCGATCGGCGCGGCCCCCACGTGCTCGACACGTAGGGCGAGGTCATCGTCGTACGGATCGAGCATGCGTTGCACGAAGCGACTGGCAAGACCCTGCGCGGCAACAACCACCAACGGGCCCGAGGGTGCGAGCTGCTGCTGGATCCAACGGGTCATGGCCACGTCGGGCAGGCCCACGACGTGGTCGCTGTGAACATGCGTGAGGAACACCGCGCTGAGCGCGTGCGGAGGGGTTCCGGCCTCCATCAGACGCAAGACCGTCGCGCGGCCAGCGTCGAACTGCAGGGCTGTGTCGCCATAGCGGACGAGGGCGCCTGGTCCCGCTCGTCCGGGCCGAGGATGGGGCACACCGGTGCCGGTGAGGATCACTTCGGTCGTCATTCGTGGAGTGCTGCCTTCCTCGGGGTGATGTGGAGCACGGTGCGCTGCTGTTGGTGCAGCTCCCATCAGACGCACCGGTTGCGGATCGTGCCGATGCCCTCGATCCAGGTCTCGAGCAAGTGGCCTGGCTCGAGGAACCGCGCTGGCTGGCGGGTGGCGCCTACGCCTGCGGGGGTCCCGGTGAAGAGCACATCGCCGGGGAGCAGCGGCAGCACCGCTGAGAGCTCGGAGATCAGACGGGGCACGCTGAAGATGAGGTCACAGGTACGGGCGTCTTGAACGGTGTCCCCGTCGACGGAGCACCCGAGTGCGAGGTCGTCCGGATCCGGGACCTCGTCGATGGTGACCAGCCATGGGCCCATCGGTCCGTAGCCGCGGCGGGACTTCCCGAGCGAGAACTGAGAGCCGGCGGCGAACTGGAGCGTGCGGTCGCTTATGTCCTGACCAACCGTGAGACCTGCGACGTGGGACCACGCAACGGTCTCGTCGACCCGATCGGCGAGGGTGCCGATCACGGCGACGAGCTCGACCTCCCAATCGACGGTCCCGCCGACGATCTCGATGTCGTCGAACGGTCCGGCGAGCGATGCCGGGAACTTAGTGAAGGTGGCCGGCACGCTCGGGATGGCCATGCCGGACTCCTCGGCGTGGCTCCGGTAGTTCAATCCGATGGCGAACACCTGCCGCGGCGACGGCACCGGGCTCAGAAGCTGCGACTCGATCAAAGGGGCGGTGCCGGCGGTGACGCCGGCGGCGAACTCGACGAACGCAGCCCAGTCGTCGTAGACGCTCATCACGTCGGGGCCGAACCGACCGGCGGACGCGTCGTAGACGTCGGCGATGGATCCGTCGACGACGAGTGTGGCGCGGCCGCCATGGTTCGCGAGCTTCATGAGGTGGTCCCATCTGTGAGGTGGCGTCGGAGGTCGACGAGCAACGTCGTGGCTGCGGCGGCCGACTGGGCCGTGCCGTAGAGATAGAAGTCGGGTCTCTGCAGGGCGAACGTCGTGTCGTGCTCGGCAAACCAACGGGTGAACTGCGGGTCGGGGTCGGTGAGCGCTACGACGCGGCCTCCGATCGATTCGAACCAGACCTGCTCCTCCGGGCCGATCTGGTCGGGACCCGTGTCGAGCACGACAAGACGCCATCCGGTGCCGTGCGCATCGTCGAACCGACGGCCGCGGTCGCTCCCTTGCACGAACTGAGTCCCGGCGTGAGGTGCCGACGGGTGGATGAGCCCCGATGTGATGGCGGGAAGCCCGGGGGCCGGCCCTGTGCCGTCGACTCCCGCTGCCATCGCCTCGTCGCGCGCGGCGGCCTCGGCGGGGTCGGGCACGCAGATCACCTTGCCTAGCTCCATGGAGAACTCGATGGCCGCTCTGGCGCTCGGCAGGCGCTCGGATTGGTAGGTCTCGAGCAGCGCTCGCCCGGCGCGCTCGTCGAGCACCAGGTCGAGCTTCCAGGCGAGGTTCGCTGCGTCGCGCAGACCGGAGCACAAGCCCTGCCCGGCGAACGGCGGCATGAGGTGTGCCGCGTCGCCGGCCAGGAACACCCGGTCGGCTTGCCACGCCTCGGCGTAGCGGGCGTTGAACGTGTACACGGCGTGGCGCTCGAGCCGAGCGTTGCCGGGGTGCACGTCCCATGGCTCCAAGAGCTCCCAGGCTCGCGCTTCCTCGTTGAGGTCGTCGCAGGACTCGTGAGGCAAGCGCATGAACTCCCAGCGGCGCCGCCCGGGTCCGCCTGACACCGCCGTCGTCGGCCGGACCGGATCGCAGATCTGCAGGTTGATCGGGTCGAACACCCGCGGCTCGTCGAGGAGCACGTCGACGATGAGCCAGTCGTAGAAGAACCCGAGGTCGATGACCGGCAAGCCGAGCAGCGACCGCACTGTGCTGTTCGCTCCGTCGCATCCCACCACGTAGGAAGCTGTGACGGTCGTGCCGTCAGCCCCGGAGACGACGACGTGGTCGGCCTCTGACTCGCAGCCCGTCACTTCGATTCCTCGGCGGACGTCCACGCCGAGATCGTGTGCGCGACGCTCGAGCAGGCGCTCGGCCATCGGCTGGTTGAACATCGATGATGCTGGCCAACCCGATGGCCCATCGCCGCGGTGTCCGAATCGCAGGAGCGTGGTCCCGGTGCCGTTGCGCCACTCGTAGACCTCTGCCGGCTCGCTGACCTTCCGCAGATCGTCGCCGATGCCGCATGCTTGCAGGATGCGTCCCGCCTCGTGGTCGAAGTGCACGGCGCGCGGGAGTGCGTAGGGCTCTGGCCATCGCTCCAGCGCCGTCACCGTGCGCCCGTGCTGTGCGAGGAGGATCGCCAACGCGTTGCCGACGGGGCCGCAGCCGACGACAGCTACATCGACGTCGGTCATGACAGGCGGAGGGCTTGATGGCCCCAAGCGCTGATCTGGTCGTAGCGGCGGTTGTCGTCCCATCTGTCGGTGATCACCCGTGCGCCGTGGCCGACCTCGATCTGGAAGCCGGCCGGGGTCTGCAGGTAGAAGCTGAACATGCCGTCGTTGTCGTGGCGGCCTAGGCCGTTGGGGATCGGCAGCTCCGCCGCCCACGCACGGTCGAAGGCGGCCCCGACGTCGTCGCGTTCGTTGAGCTCGAACATGATGTGGTGCAGCCGCTGCGGGAGCTCGAAGGGCGCGCGGGCGAGCGCGATCGTGTGGTGGCGCCGGTTGCAGTGGAAGAACCGCACCTCCAGGTCGATGCCAGGAGCTATCTCGGTCTCTAGCCAGTCGGATTGCGTGAAGCCGAGCCCATCGGTGAGGAATGCTTGCGACTCGTCGAACGCCATCGTCGCGAACACCACGTGCCCGAACCCGACGCCGTCTGTCAGGAAGCCGCCGGGCACGAGCTCGGAGGAGAACGGGCTCCCGGCGTCGGCCAGCTGCAAGACGATCTCGACGTCTATCCCCCACGGCGCCCGCGTGCGTGCGAGCCTTTGCACGCGGCGTTCATCCCCGTCGCCCACGACGACCTCCGCACCGATCGCTCGCAGCCGGGCGACCGCGGCGTCGAACGCGCCGGCGTCGCCGGCCTCGATCCCGATGGCGACGGCGTCGTTGGCCGGGCCCGGTGTCACGAGCACGCGGTGCGCACGCTGGTCGTTCCGCCAGGCGGTGCCAGGCTGGGACGCTTCGACAGGGACGAGGCCGACGACGTCGGCGAGGACCGGCGTGAGGCTCTCGGGGTCGGGTATCTCGAGGATGAGGTAGCCGAGCTCGACGTTGTGGTCCATCGGGGTTGTCTCCTTCTATGGGTCAGCGGAGGCGGGGGAACAGCCGAGCGGTGTTCGATCGGAGCGCGTCGGTCAGATCGTCGACGCCGTCGATGCGCTCCGAAGCTGCCGCAGCGACCGGTTCGGGCGTGAACGGGAAGTCGCTCCCGTAGTGCAGATGATCGAGCGTCGTCATCGTCAGCAGGACGTCCAGAGCGCGCGGCACTGCGTGCCCGGCGAGGTCGTAGTGCAGTCGGGCGAGGTCGCGCTGCACGTCGACGGTGGTGTCGACGCCGAGCAACATCGAGAACGCGCTTATGCGATCGGCTACCAACGGGAGCACGGCCCCGGCGTGCGGCACGATGAGCTCTAGCGCCGGGCTGCGCGCGATCGTTCCGTTCAACACGAGGTCCGTCACGGCACGCGTGGTGTCGAAGAGGAACTCGATCATCGGCCGGGGGTAGCCGAGCGACGTGTGCTGCCAGCAGGCCGGCGATGTCGGGTGCAGCAGCACACGTGCCCGGCGCCGATCGAGCTCGCGGAGCACCGGTGCGAACGATGCGTCACCGATGTACGTGTCACCGATGTTCGTGAGGAGCACGAAGCCATCGACGTCGAGGGTGTCGCAGCAGTAGGCGATCTCGGCGATGGCGGCGTCGACGTCGGGGAGTGGGAGCGATGCCAGCAGACCGAAGCGTCCAGGGTGGTCGACCACGGCGCGCCGGCCGGCCTCATTGACGGCGCGAGCGAGCTCGACGGTGTTCGTGGTGTCGCTACCGAGATAGACGCCGGGCGACGAGATCGACAGCAGCGACGTTGCGATGCCGAGGCGGTCCATCGCGGCGGCGTGGTCGCGGGCCGACCACTCCGGGATCCACGGGAACCCGTCGGGCTGGTCGTGGCCGGCGTGGTGGAGAGCCTCGCGGTAGAAGTCCGGGATGTAGTGGGCGTGGACGTCGATCTTCACGGTTTGAGGGTGGCCAGCCAGTCGAGGAGCGTCTCGACGTAGAGAGCCGGCTCGGTGCCGTGCATCGAGTGCCCGACGGAGGGGAACGAGCGGTAGTCGACTGGAACGCCTGCCTCGCCGAGGATGTCCCGCACTCGCTGGGCCTGCATGTCGGACAGGGCGCCCATCAGCGATCCGGTCGCCTCGTCCACCAGGCGGAAGTGGTGGGTGAGCAGGACCGGCACCTTGACCGCTCGCAGCATCCGTTCGTGGTCGCATGACGCCGCGACCGTCCCCGTCCAGAATGCTCGACCCCACTCCGGGTCGTACTCCTTGAGGTCCTGAGATGGCTCATCACCAATCGGGAAGGCCTGCATCCAGTGGGGCAGTCGATCGGGGGCGGCGGCGCGCATCGCGTCCCACGCGCCGATCGACCATTGGTCGCCGAGGTACGTGCTCCAGAGGTCGAACATCGGGCCGATGCACTGCCGTATGCCCTGGCCGGTTGCCGGTCGCAGCTCTGACGAGAAGATGGGCGGATCCTCGTAGCAGGCGGCGATCACCTGGCCTGGCTTCGCGTAGGCCGACAGCCACGCCGAGATGACGCCGCCGGATGACAGCCCGCTCACGATCGTTGAGCGACCGATGACGGTGTCGATGAACCGCACGAGGTCGTTGCCGATGTTGTCGAGCGTGTAACGACCCGGGGTTCGGGTGCTGCGGCCTTGGCCCCGGAGGTCGACGGCGAAGACCTCGAAGTGCTCGGCGAGCCGGGGCATGGCGGCTTCGTAGCCCCACCACGACTCGGTCTGCCCAGGGATCAGGAGCAGTGCTGGTGCCGACCGCTCGCCGGCGGTGGCGTAGTTCATCTCGACCTCGCCGAGGTCGACGAGCTGCTCGGCGATCTCGTGCTCCACGTAGGTCTCGTCGGGTGAGTGCGGTCCGTACCGGCTCTGGTGGTTGGTCATCATGCGATTCGCCCTTTCTCGTTGTGGCGATGCGTGCAAGTCCGATCGTTCGATCGGACGCAATTCGAGGGTGCGCTGTGCGTCAGCCGGCCGGGCTCGGGTAGCCGGGGGCCCGCTCGTCGGCAGGCGCTGTCTCGTAGACCGTCGTGCTGCCAGCCGGGTCGAACAGGTGGTCCTGCGTACCGGCCCAGCCGTCGGGCAGGTACCGCTTGCCGCCGAGTACGTACCGGACCATGCCTGCGGCCTCGCGACCGAGCTCGTCGGGACCTTCGGCCGCCGCGTCCCACCAGATCTCGGTCATGTCATCGACGCCGAAGTAGTCGCTCGTGATACCGAGCTCCTCCCAGTACGAGACCGGCCCGTAGGCGCTTTGCCGGTTCGTGATGGCGAGGGCCCCCGTCTCGAGGCTGAACAGACCTTCCTGGAAGGTCTGCGGCGTGAGGTTCGGTCCAGCGGTCTGGAGAGCGCTGACGAAGAGGAGCGGGTTTCGCCACAGCACCCCTGCCGTGTCCGGCGCAGGGGGCTCCGCTCCTGTGAACCAGCGGTAGAGCAACGTCGGGGGGCTGCTTTCGCGGTCGAGGCGAGCTACTGCATTCGTGATCCCGAAGGCATGCGACCACTGCTCCTGGTCGAAGGTCCTCCCGAATGCCGTCGTGTCGAAGAGCTGTCCGCCGGCCATCACCCACTCCGGTGCGTAGTTCTGCTCTGTCGCTTCGGCGAGGACGAGCGACGGGCCGTAGGGATCGCCTTGGAGCAGCACCGTGGTGACGCCGGCCGCCTTCATCTTGGTGATCGCGCTCGACACCTGCTCGGGCAGCGCCGCCAGGTCCCTCAGGCTGTAGCTGGCCTTCGCGCCATCGGCGATCTCGATTCCGCGTTCGCCGAGCAGGTCGTACAACAGCTCTGCCTCGGTGTCGTCCTCCTCCGTGGCCCGGAAGTAGACGTGTCCGAACACCCGAGCTTGATCCTTGACGTCGTCGCCGCCGTGCATCGCCGTCCCGCCCGCTAACCGGGCCTCGATGTAGTTGGCCACGTGGAGGTTGGTCTGCACGCCGGCCATCGCCTCGCTGTAGAGGAACGGGGCCCGTGCAGCGTGGAAGTCGTGTCCGCCGGTGAGTCCGCACCCGATGCACACGACGCCCGCGTCGGCCATGGCGCTCGACCATGCGTTGTTGAGAAGTGGGCCGCCGATCGCCGCGAAAGGTTGGAACTCTTCGATGGCGCGGGCGGCGTCAGCGGCTGCCGCCACCTCGTCGGGTGCGTTGCCGCTCGCCTCGACGAAGTGGACATCGATGCGTCGGCCGTACGTCTGGAAGTAGGTGTTGAACAGCTCGATGAACTCAGCTGTCGTTTCGCGCACCTCCGCCGCAGTGTCGTCGTTGGCGATCGGTCCGGTCACGAAGTTGATCACCGGATCGTCTTCGGCGGCGCTGTAGACCACGACGCTGATCGAATCCTGGGTAACACCCGGGTGGGTGGCCCCGCCGTTGTCTTCAACGTCGGCGAAGCACTCGGGTGCGAAGGTGACGGGGATGGCGACCGTGCCCAGCTCTGTATCGCAGGAGTCGGGGAAGCTGACGTCGAGATCCTGCTTCTGCGCCTCTGAGTAGCTGATGGCTCCATCGGGTCGCTCGTTGACTGCGCTGGGTTCGGCTCCGGCGACGTCGGTGCCATCTTCGCCGTCGTCGTCGTCACCGCTGCCGACGATCACGAAGCCTGCGACCATCGCCACCACCGCGACGATCGCGACGACCGGTCCGAACCGCCTGAGCGGGCTCGCCGGATCGTCGCCGGAGGCAGGTCCTGGGTTGTCGTTGCTGGGCAGCATCGCTGTGCCTTTCGTCTGGCGTCAGAGGGTGACGACGGAGCTTCGGTTGATTGCGGTCTGGTCGGACCCCAGGTACGACTCGACGACGATCGGATCGGCGAGGACCGCCTCTGGCTCGCCGGTCGCGATGACTCCTCCCTGGTCCATGGCGATGAGCCGGTCGGACACGGCCCGCAGGAGCGGCATGTCGTGTTCGATCACCACGAGTGCTGCGGAGGTCTCCAAGCGGATGCGTCGGAGCATCGGAGCCAGAGCCTCGACTTCGCGTTGCGCGATGCCACTCGAAGGTTCGTCGAGCAGGATCACCGACGGTCGATGGGCCAGCAGGCAGGCGAGGTCGACCACGCGACGGGTGCCGGTGGACAGCTCGCTGATGGCCTTGTCTCGGTAGGCGCCGAGGCCGAGTAGCTCGATCAGATCGCCCACGCGGCGACGGACCTTCCGTTCGGTGTCGTAGACGCCGGGGAGGCGCAGTGCAGCACTGATCGGGCTGCGTGCGCCGATCGAACGATCGAGGGAGACTGCGATCGTCTCCTCCACGGTCATCGACGGGAAGAGGCGCGCGTCCTGAAAGGAGCGGCCGAGCCCGCGGCGCGCCCTTCGGTCTGGACCCAGAGCCGTCACGTCCTGCCCGCCGAGCACGATGCGACCGCTGTCGGGAGCCGTGAAGCCCGAGAGCAGGTCGAACAGCGTGGTCTTCCCCGCGCCGTTGGGGCCGACGATCCCGAGGATCTCGTTGTCGTGCAGCTTCAACGAGGCGTGGTCGACCGCCCTGATGCCCCCGAAGGACACCGATAGGCCGAACGTCTCGAGTACCACTGGCCCATCGGTGTGATCGACGGCCTCCGAGCGGGACGAGTCGATGCGGGACGACTCCCCCACGCCGGCCTCGGCCAGGAACACGGAACGCAGGATGTCTGGGCGTCGGAGCAGCTCGGCGGTTGAACCGGAGAACCTCACTGCGCCCTTCTCCAGGAAGAACGCCTTGTCGGCGACGTCGAGCGCGACGTTGACCGACTGCTCGACCAGTACGACGGTCGTTCCCTGCGATTTGAGCTCGGTGATGAGAGGGAGCATCTGGGCCACCACGGCCGGGGCCAGCCCGAGGCTCAGCTCGTCGATCAGCAGCAACCTGGGCTTCGCGAGGAACGACATGGCCAGCGCGAGCATCTGCTGCTGGCCGCCGCTCAGGTCGCCTGAGGAATCTCGACCTCGCTCGGCGAGGATCGGGAAGATCTCGTGCACCCGGGAGATGCGCGCTTTCAGCTCACGCTGGTCGCGCTGCAGCCACGATGCCAGCTCGAGGTTCTCGGTGACCGACAGAGACGGGAACACCGCTTTGCCGCCGGGTACCTGCGAGATGCCGAGCGCGGCGATCTCGTTGGGCGGTGCATGGGTGATGTCGCGACCGTCGTAGATGACGGCACCCCGCTCCGCCTCGGTGATCCCGCAGATGGCGTTCAGCAGGGTCGACTTGCCGGCGCCGTTGGTGCCGAGCAGCGCGACCACCTCGCCCTCGTCGACTTCGAGGTCGACCCCAAAGAGCACTTGCACGTTGCCGTAGCTCACCTCGAGCTGGCGGACGAGGAGCAGCTTCGAGCGACCCGCGGCTCGCTCGGCTGCGGCTTCGGACCGCGCCGCCGACGCCTTCCAAACCTGTTCGACGTCGGCCTGGATCGTAAGCCTGCTGCGGCTGATGACCAGGCCGCCGATCAGGAACAGCGGAGCCAGCGTCAGCATGCCCTGGCGGATGCCGTAGCGGTCGCCGATGGCACCGATGATCGGCAGGACGATCAAGCCAGGGATGATCCACAGCGATCCAACGGAGAAGCCGATAGATCTCGCACGGGGTGGCAGCGCCAGCGAGAGGGTCGCCAAGATGCCCGGCCCCAGGATGGCCAGAGATCCGCTGATCACCATGTTCGCAGCGATGGCCACAGCGAGGTTGGGCGCGAGCGCGAACACCACCACGCACCCCGACACCACCCACGCCGACTTTGCCAGCAGAGCGAGCACGTGGCCCGGACCCTTCGCGAGCAGGCGCGTGGACAGCCTTGCCCCGATGATGAGCCCCAGCACCTGCATGGGCTCGGTCGATGCCGCGACGAACCCACGCTCGACCTCGTCGAGCTGGAAGGCCTCCTCGTAGAGCAGCGCGCCGAGCGAAACGAAGCCGATGAGCGACGCGGCCACGAAGGGCAGCGAGTACCAGATCCGCCGGAGCGACTCGATCTTCCAGACGAGCCGCCAGCCCTCGGCGAAGCTCGGCGGTTCCTCCTCCGTCTCGACCACGACATCGGAAGCGCCCATCGCTCGACGTTCGTGCGCTCCACGAACCGGGGGCGAAAGCCGCCAGGCCAGGACCACGAAGAACATCGTTGGAACCGTGAACACGAAGAAGGGGACCCGCCAGCCGAAGCTCTGGGCGAGCAGCCCGGCGGCCAGGGGCCCGATGAAGGCCCCAACCGCGTTGGCCGATCGGTGCAGCGAGTACACCTTGGGACGGTTCGCCGGCGGGTAGTAGTCGGCGATGAGCGAGTTGTGGGTGGGGTCGACGACTGCCCGCCCGATCCCCGACCCGGCTCGCACGATGCCTAGGAAGATGATGCTCGAGGCGAACCCGGTGAGCAGGCTGAAGACAGCCCAGGCTGCGGCGCCGATCCACGCGATGCGCACCCGGTCGTACCTGTCAGCGAGCATGGCGATGGGCACCTGGAGCGCCAACGCTCCGACGCTCACCAGCGCGACGAGGGTGAGGATGCCCTGCGTTCCGAGGCCGAAGTCCTCGCGGATCTCGGGGAGCAGGATCCCGAACGCCGTCCGATCGAGCTCATCGACCGCGTTGAGGCCGAACAGCACGACGATGGCGAAGACCGGCCCCTCACCGACGATGGTCTGCAGCCATCGCGTCGGGTGCCGCACCGCAGCGGCGAAGCGCCTGATCATCGCGGGCCGCCGACCTGCAACGGCTCGGAGGCTTGCTCGCTTGCAGCCGACGGGAGTCGCTCTACGACAGCGTCGGCCTTCACGGCGTCGGTGAGGACGCTCGGAGCGGCGATGCCCCGGCGAAGAGCGACCATGCGCAGCAGCTGATCGCGAACGCTGAAGACGAGCCCGCCGAGACCACGGGGCAGCACCAGCAGCACGAAGAGAACCCCGACACCGCTCGCGAGTGCTTGCCACTCACTCGGCAGGAACCACTTTGCGCCTTGGAAGTAGAGGGCGCCGAGAGCTGCTCCCGGCAGGCTCGTGACACCACCCACCACCACCGTGGCAAAGATGACGAGGTTCTCGAAGGGCGCGTAGGGATTGGTTCCGAGCTGCTGCTGGTGGTGGACGAACAGCGCGCCAGCGGCGGCGGCCACGAAGCCGCTGATGGCGAAGGCGGTCAGCTTCACCCGCACCGCGGAGATCCCGTAGGTCTGCCCAGCGCGCTCGTTGTCCCGGATCGCGACGAGCACTCGACCGGTGCGGCTCCGACGAACCCCGCTGAGAGCGAAGGCCGAGATCGCGAACACCGCGAGGCACACGTAGTACAGGCGGGTGGGCGTCGAGATGTCGACGAGACCGAAGAGCGGGTTTCGAGGGATGCGGTCGAACTCCCTCGGTACCCAAGCGAAGTAGGAGCGATCGAGCAGGTACGAGGTCGTGGCGAGCGCGAAGGCGAAGGTCGAGACCGCTAGGTACAGGCCTCGGAAGCGAAGGGCCGGCAACCCGACCACGACAGCGGCCAAGCTCCCCGCGATCCCGCCGAGCAGCAGCGCGACGGTGAGGTCAGCGTTCCACGCCAGGGTGACCTTCCCGCCAACTGCTGCCCCGATGGCAAAGAACGCGATCTGGCCCAGCGAGACCTGACCTGCCCACCCGGTCAGCACCACGATCGACAGGCCGAGCATCCCGTACACGAGTACGGCGCTCGCCTTTAGCGAGTGGTCGACCTGGAGCAGGTGAGGCAGGGCGACGAGTGCCATCGTCAGCAGTGCGACGGCTGACATGCGCCCGTAGCGCACCTCCGGAAGTCGGCGAAGCTCGGCCGGGATCGGCCGCACCTCCTCGGCGGCCTGCCAGCTCGACTGATCCTCGACGCCGGTGCGCCCGCCCTCGCGCCGGCTGACTAGCAGCGAGACGAGGATGACAGCCGCAAGTACAGCGTCGACCGGCGGGCACTGAATCCCGAGCAGCGGAAGCTCGGAGTTCTGGTTCCAGTCGACGCCCAGCTCGAGGACGCCCAGCGCCACCGCCGCCGCTGCTATGACCGGTAGTCGGGTCAGGCGACCGAGCAGGAGCGCTGTGAGGGACCGCAGCAAGAGGCCGAGGCTCAATCCGGCTCCCAATGGCAGGCCCAGCATCCCGGCCCGTAGGAACGTGGCCGCGAACGCCAGGACGCCGGCGACGCCCCAGACCAGCATCTGAAGCCGCTTCACCGGAACACCGAGAAGGGCAGCCCGATCGGCACGGTCGGCCGACCCCCGGATCGCGACGCCGAGACGGCTGCGCTGAAGGAACAGCGCAAGGCCCGCCATGACCAGGGGCGCGCCGATGAGCGCTATGGCCGCGTTGGCCGAGAAGACGACCGAGCCGATCGAACGTTGGAGCTCGAACGGCGCTTCGAGCTTCGGCGCGAGCAGCTCGACGCCGAACCACCGCGGCAGGAGGATCGCTAGCACCGTCATCACCTGCGCAAGCCCGATCGTTGCGACCGTCAGGACGAGTCGCGGCGCCCGGAAGAACCGTCGAATCACCACGACCTCGACGAGAGCACCGAACACGAACGAGGTGACGACACCGACGGCCAGCGCGATCGGGTAGGGCCAGTTCCACTCGGACAGCAAAAGGAACGTGAAGACCATCGGGGCGGCCCCGAGGTCACCTTGGGCGAAGTTGACGATCCGGTTGGACCGGTAGATCAACGCCATGCCGAGCGCCAGCAGCGCGGTGGCACCACCCACGATCGCGCCTCGCACCCAGACGCCAAGTGGCACCGGGAAGAGCACCAGCTGCACGGCCAGGATCAGCGCCGGCGAACCGCCAAACCGCACGAAGGTCGTCACGCGCCGCGCTATCACTCGCCCGCCCCCCCTCCGTGCACCATGCAGCGTCGTCCCCTGGATGAACGGTCCTGGCCCCCCGGCCAGCCACCAACAGCCGTTACCTGATCAGACGATCAGCCAAATGTCAATAGCCTGCTCAATCGATTAGGTTGTGGAGATGGCCCCGAGCATCGCCAAGAGGGACAGCCCCGCCGAGGCGGACCGTGCGAGCCGTCCATCGGCTGACCCCACCCGAGACCGCATCCTCGACGCGGCGCTGGACCTGTTCTCCGAGCGGTCGTTCGACGGAGCGACGACGCGCGAGATAGCTCAACGAGCGGGGGTGACCCAACCGCTGCTCAACTACCACTACCGCTCCAAGGACGATCTGTGGCGCGCCGCGGTGGACTCGTTGTTCGTCACACTTCGCCAGACGATGGCCGACCGCCTCGAGGGTCTCCGTGGCGTCGATCCGTTGACGAGCGCCAAGCTTCGTGTGCGCGAGTTCATCACCTTCTCGGCCCGCAACCCGCAGCTCCATCGAATCATCACCCAGGAGTGCAAGTCCGACGGCCCGCGGATGGACTACCTCGTGGAGCATCACGTGCGGCCGCTCTACGAGAGCACCATCGAGCTGTTCGAGCATCTCGCTCGCGACGGAGCGGTACCGCCCATCGCACCAGCGCACCTCTACTACATCCTCACTGGGGCCGGGCCGACGATGTTCGTCCTCGGACCTGAGTGCGAACGCCTCACCGGACTCGACCCACATTCTGATGAGGTGATCACCGCCCACGCCGACGCGGTGTGCATGCTTCTCTTCGGCGAGTGGCCCCG
>DATCYI010000047.1:0-9652 GCA_036570385.1 Acidimicrobiales bacterium
GAGGCCGTCGCTCCGGGCCTCCTGCGGGCCGGTCCGGCAGAGTAGCCAGAGCCAGCGGGCCGTGTGGGCGTCGGAAGTCCACCGCTTCTCGCCGCTCACGACGTAGGTGTCGCCGTCGAGCCGGGCCCGGGTGCGGAGCCCGGTGAGGTCTGAACCCGCCTCCGGCTCGGAGTATCCGAGGGAGAACCCATCGGCAGCGGAGCGGGCGCCGGTGAGGAAGGCCTCGTGCTGCCAGCGGGTGCCGTGGTCCAGGATCGTCCGGGCCACGAGACCGGCGCCGACCGGTGGCCGCGCCGCCCGCGCGTAGGCCATCTCATCCCAGAGGAGGAGCTCGAACACGACCGGCCGGTCCTGCCCGCCGACCGCCTCGGGCCATGTCAGGCTCAGCCAGCCGCGCTCACCGATGGCCTGATACAGCTCCTGGGTGGCGCCGCCGCGGTCCTTGAAGATCTGGAAGCGGTCCCGGCGGTCCTTGGTCCCGTCGAGGAAGGCTGTGACCTCGCGGCGGAAGGCGCGCTGCTCGTCGTCGAGGCCGAGGTCGACGACCCGCTCGCGCACGGTCAGTACCGGACCTTGCCCTGGGAGAGCCGACGGGCGACGAGGCGCCGCATCATCTCGGCCGACCCGTCCGCGATGCACACGGCCCGGATCTCCTGCCAGGCGGCCTGGAGGTGGACCTCGTTCGTGAGGCCCATGCCTCCCAGGTTCTGGACGGCGCGGTCGATGGTGCGCACGGCGGATTCGGTGGCATAGCTCTTCGCGATGGCGAGCTCGGCCAGGCCCTCGCCACCCGCGTCGATGGTGGCTGCGGCGTGGAGGCCGAGGAGGTGGGCGGCGAGCGTCTCGGTGGCCGCCTCGGCGAGGGAGAACGCCACGCCTTGGTGCTCGATGATGGGCTTGCCGAAGGTGATGCGGTCGCTCGCGTACTCGGTCGCGGTCCGCAGTGCCCACGCCGCCACGCCGGTGGCGCGCGCCGCGTTGTAGACGCGCCCGACGCTCGTGCCCGACAGCGCCAGGTCGAGCCCGTCGCCCTCGGTGCCGAGGAGGGAACCCGCCGGCAGGTGCACGTCGTGGAAGGCGAGGGTGGCCTCGTTCGAGCCGACGTGGCCGTAGAGGCGCAGCACGGTGGACACCTCGGCGCCGGGTGTGGACATCGGCACGAGGAAGGCCGAGATGCCCCCGGTGCGAGCCGCCGCCCGCTCGCGGTCGGTGACCGCGAAGACGATGGCGAGGTCGGCGTAGGGGCCGTTGGTGATCCACTGCTTCTCGCCGTCCAGCACCCAGCCGCCGTCGGCGGTGGGCTCGGCCCGGGACTGCATGCGCCACAGGTCGGAGCCGGCGTCGGCCTCCGACAAGGCGAAGCAGAGTGTCTCCTCGCCGGCGAGGATCTTGTCGTGGTGGGCCGCCTTGGCCTCCGGCGTGAGCTCGCGGAGAAGGTGGCTCGGGCCGGTAGCCCAGTGGGCGACGGCGTCGAAGGAGAGCCAGCCCCGCATGCCGTCCTGGCGGTAGAGGTCGTGCCACACAATGTAGAGCGTCGTCAGGTCCAGGCCCGCCCCGCCCACGTCTTCTGGTGCGAACAGCTGGTAGTAGCCGGCCTCGGCGGCCGCGAGGCGGATCTGGCGGCGGGCCTCGGTGACGTCGGGGTGGAGGCGGCCGTCGGGCCCGTGGAGCACGTACGGGTCGTCGAGGATCGGCTGCAGGCGGGCCCGATGCGGCTCAACGGCGCCGGCGACGAAGCGCCGGAGCCCGGCGAGCACGTCCGCCGCGTCCTGCGACGGTTCGAGGAGCGGGGTTGGCTGGGGCATCGATCCTCCGGTGACGGGAGCCTGGCTACCACGGGCGGGCGCTGGGGCGCCGACGTCCGAACCCCATGAGATCCCTTGACGTTCGGTTCCTGGACTACCTTAATAGAGATTAAACAGATATCGCATCTGTGACCCGGGGGTGGGCCCCGTCGCTCCCGCCCGGATCGGGAGGTCCAGACGATGAGAGCATCGATCACCTTGTTCGGTCTCGCAGCCTCGGAGTACGGCGCCATCGCCGAACGGGCCGAGGAGACCGGGTTCGACGTCGTATGGATCGCCGACCACCTCGTCACGCCCGTCGGTTTCGCGGGCACCTACCCGTACAACGAGACCGGGTTCCCCGGCTACGACGCCGCCACGCCCCTTGTGGACTCCTTCGTCCTGGCCGGCCACCTCGCGGCGCGGACACGGCGCATCCGTCTCGGCACGGGCGTGTGCATCCTGCCGCTGCGCAACGTCTTCGCCGCGGCCCGCGCCGTCGCCACGGTGCAGGACCTGGCCGAGGGCCGGTTCTTGTTCGGCGTCGGCACGGGCTGGATGCGCGAGGAGTTCGACGCGGTGGGCGAGGCCTTCGACGGTCGTGGTGGGCGCACCGACGAGATGATCGAGGTGATGCAGGAGCTCTGGACCGGTGCGCCGGTGGAGCATCATGGTCGGCACTACGACTTCCCCGCGGTGCAGCTCGCTCCCGCCCCGCCTGAGGTGCCCCTGGTCTTCGGAGGCACCACGCTACCTGCCCTCCGCCGCACCGCCCGCTTTGGGCGAGGGTGGTTCGCGCCGTCCCGCCCCCTCGAGGAGGCCCTCGCCATCTGCGACCGCCTCGCCGAGCTGCGGGCCGAGGCGGGCACCGCAGACCAGCCCTTCGACATCTGGTTCCGCATGGTCGATCCGCCCAGCGCCGACGTCGTGGCCCGCTACGAGGACGCCGGTGTCGACGACATCGTGATCGGTCCGTTCTGGGCCGGCGGGGCGACGAAGGACTCCCCGCTCGGCGAGAAGCTCGACGCGGTCAGCCGGGCCGCCGAGCTGCTCGTCCGGTGAGCACCGAGGTCGCCGGCGAGGACGCGGCCGCCATCGCACAGCTCTACGCGAAGTACTCCCAGGGCCACGACTTCGGTGAGCCGGGCCGCTGGGTAGAGGTCTTCACACCGGCCGGCACCTTGGCCCTGCACCGTCCGGGCGCATCAGGGCCGGACGTCACCACGGGTGCCGACGCCCTGCGGGCCAAGGTCGAGGCGAAGGTGCACCGCGTCCCGCCCTCCGACCGACCGATGAAGCGACACGTCAACGACACGCTCGTTCTCGACCTCCTCGAGGACGGGGCGGTGGCCGGCCGCGCCTACTTCCGGGTCCTGGACCACGCTGACCTCGATGCCTCCGGTCGGCCTGCGGTGGCGAGTTCGGGCATCTACCGGGACCGGATCGTCCGCACGGACGATGGCTGGCGCTTCGACCACCGCGCCGTCACGTACGACGAGTGAAGGTCCGCGCCCGGCCGCGAGCCTCAGTCTGGCCGGCCCTGGCAAGGGCGCAGGATTCGCTTTTACACGCCCTGCTTGGCAATTCAAGTATTTGTGGTACCTTTATTGAGATGAAGTTCGGAACGTTCAACTTTCACGCGCTGGGGCCGGGGTCGAACTCCTTCGACGTGATCCGGCAGGGGTTGGAGCAGGCGGTGGCCGCCGAGACCGCCGGGTTCCACGAGGTGTGGCTCCCTGAGCACAACGGCCGCCGGTACGGCATGGTCGGGAACGTCGTGGTGGCCGCTGCCGCCATCGCCGCCGCCACCAGTCGGATCCGGATCGCAACCGCCGTGTCCCGCCTGCCGCTGCACCACCCGCTCCACCTCGCAGAAGACCTCGCCTACGTCGACATCATCTCCAACGGTCGCCTCGACTGGGGCGTCGGCAAGGGCTACGACAAGCTCGAGTTCGCGTCCTACGGGGTGCCCTTCGACGAGCGCGAGGAGCGGTGGGAGGAGACCTTCGACGCTGTCCAGACGATCTGGCGCACGAAGGAGACTGCTTACTCCGGCGAGTTCTACGAGCTCGGCGCCGGCGAACTGCTCCCGCCCCCGCTCCAGCGCCCCCTCCTGCCGATCTACGCGATGGTGTCGAAGAGCGACGAGTCCATCGAGTGGGCCGCCGAGCGGCTCCTGCCCGTGGCCATCGGCTCCGGGCCCGACTGGGACGACATCCGGCACAAGCTCGACCTCTACGGCCAGACGGCCGCCAAGCACGGCTACGCCGACCTCTCCATCCGCGAGACACTGGACCGGTGCTGGCAGCTCAAGCAGGTGCACGTCGCCGCCACGACCGAGCGGGCCGTCGACGAGTACCGCGACAGCCTCATGTGGTACTTCGAGGCGCTCGGCAACCGGGCCATGTTCGGCTTCAGCAAGGAGACGGAGGCCTACGAGTACTACATACAGCACGAGTCCGTGCTGGTGGGGTCCTCGGAGAAGGTGGGCGATTCGCTTGCCAGGTACCACGAGCACACGGGCATGAAGAATGTGATCTGCTTCTTCAACATCGGGGGGCAGCCGCACCAGCAGGTGCTCAACGCGCTGTCGCAGTTCGGCGAGGAGATCATCCCCGCGCTGGCCGACCGACGGGCGTGACCCCGGGCACTAATAGCGATATTGGTATAGTCTGATTTCAGTCGAGCGGCCCGTTGGGGTCGGGAGGTGTGGGGAGATGGTTGCGGCCAAGGATGCGAAGCAGTGGGCCGCGGACAACGTGGTGGGGTTGTTCGCCAGTCCGTTGACGACGTTCGATGATGAGTTCAACCTGAAGCTCGATGGGCTCGTGGACAACGTCCACAAGATCCTCGACATCGGGGTGGAGGGGATGGGCTATGGGCACTCGGAGCCGTGGACCCTCTCCCACGAGGAGCGACGGATCTCCGCGCAGGCGTTCGTGGACGCGGTCGGTGGCAAGGCCATCACCTACGTGCACGCACACGACCACAGCGCGCCCGAGAGCGTGGCCTTCACGAACCACGCCGCCGAGATCGGCGCGGACCTGGCCATGCTCGAGGTGCCCTACGAGCACGCCAAGTCCGACCAGATGATCTACGAATACTTCAAGTACGTCGCGGACCGCACCGACATCGGCATCATCGTGCTGAACACGCCCCACAGCGGCCGGCTGCTCTCGCCCGAGCTTCTCGACCGGATCGCCGATCTCGAGCCCGTCTGCGCCCTCAAGGACGGGATCAACGACTTCACTCTCCACGTCGCTATCACCCGCCGCGTCGGCGACCGCATGGTCTGCAGCCTCCCCCGCGAGGAGGAGGCCATCCCGTGCGTGATGTACCTCAACCAGCAGGTGCAGCTCGGCAGCTCAGCCTTCTACCTCCTACAGGATGCTGACTGGCACCCGGTGCGCGAGTACTTGCAGCTGGCCAAGAGCGGCGAGTTCGAGAAGGCGTGGGAGATCTTCAGTGCGTTGGCGCCGCTCCGGCAGGTTTGGATCGACATGATCAAGCCGCTCTGGGGCGAGTTCCCCGAGCACCCCATCGCCACCCAGAAGGTGTGGATGGACGCCATCGGCATGTACGGCGGACCCGTCCGCTCGCCGATGCGCAATCACGGCGTGGCGGAGCGCGCGGGGTGGACGAAGCGCATCCTCGAGACGCGCGAGCAGGTGCGGGCCCACCCCGCGCTCGTGAACATCTCGTAGCGCGCCGCACCGACGAAGAGAGACATGGCGCGGGGCACCGGCCTCGCCCAGATCAGAGCAGAGGAGCCTGCATGGCCACCACGACCGAAGAGGTCGCGCCCGCGTTCGCCCAGTTCACCGCCGGGACGACCTTCGACAGCCTTCCCGATCCAGTGGTGGAGCGGGTCAAGAAGAGCATCCTCGACGTCCTCGGTGTCGGCGTCTACGGCTCGGACTATCCGGCCGTCAAGGCCCCGCTCGACTACGTCCACCGCCACAACAAAGGCGACGACGCCAGCATCTTCTGCGGCGGCGGCCGGGCCACGGCCTTCGGTGCCGCGCTCGTCAACGGCACCTACGCCCACACCACCGAGTTCGCCGAGGGCTTCACCCGCGCCCTCGTCCACCCGGGCAACGTCGTCGTCCCGGCCGTCCTGGCCGCGGGTGAGCGCGACCACCGTGCCGGGCAGGACCTCCTGGCCGGCGTCGCCGTCTCCTACGAGATCCTGATCCGCCTCGGCCTCAGTTGCGGCCTGCACCTCTCCCTGGACCTCGGCCTGCACCCGCCGGCGATGCTCGGCGCCTTCGCGTCCACCGCGGCGGTGGCCCGTATGCATCAATTCGACGAGGCGCAGATGGCCAACGCCCTCGGCGTGGTGGCCTGCCACACCGCGACACCGCTCATGCGGGCCGCCGACCAACACGCGACGGTGAAGGACCTGTTCCAGGGCTGGACCGCCGCCCTCGGGGTGTTCGCCACCGACATGTCCTCCGCCGGCCTCACCGGCGTGCCGGACTGGGTGACGCCCTGGTACCACGCCGTCCCCCGCAAGTACGACCTCGAGCCGCTGCTCGACCAGCTGGGCGACTTCTGGCACGTGTCCTCCGGCGGCATCCGGATCAAGACCCGTCCGGTCATGGGCATGGCCCAGCCGACCATGCAGGCCATGGCCCAGATGGTGGCCAACAAGCAGATCGACCACCGCGACATCGAACACATCAAGGTCGAGAGCAGCAACCGGATCGAGCTCGGCCGGATCTACCACCCGACCGACATCGTCTCGGCCCGGGCCGGTATCCCGTTCCTAGCGGCTGCGGCGCTCGTGCGCCCAGAGGCGTTCCGGGCCGACAAGTACATGACCAGCTTCCTCACGCAAGAGGTAGTCGACGACAAGGACATCCACGCCCTGTCCGACAAGGTCGAGCTCGTCACCAACCCGGAGTTCGACCACAACCTCGAGTACGCCGAGGTGAGCACGGACGGGTCGCCCTACATGAAGTTCGAGGCGCGGGTCACCGTCACCCTCCAGGACGGCACCGTCATCTCCGAGTACGCGGACATGTTCGCCCTCGGCACCGGCCGGATGAGCCGCGACGAGGTGGCCGACAAGTTCCGCGATGCCACCAAGAAGATCATCGCGGCCGACCGGGCCGAGAAGATCATCGAGACGGTGTGGTCGCTCGACGAGGTCGACGACGTGAGCGAGCTGCTCGCGTTGATGGCGCCCTGATTAGAGAAAGCCCTAGTGAAGGGTCGAGCTGGTCGGAGGCGTCAGCGCCCGGCCAGCTCGGCCACCACCGGGGCGAGGTTTCGGGCTAGGTGCCCGCTCACCGTGAACGAGGAGATGCCCATCTCGTCCCGGACGCGCCGCACGTGGTCGGCCACCTCCTGGGGGGAGCCGATGAGCGCGTAGGGCGAGCGCAGCACCTCTTCGGTGGTGAGGCCGGCCTGACGACCGATCCGGGCAGCCGCGGTCTCGCGGTCCCCGCCGATCTTCTGCATCAGCACCCGGGTCCGCAGTTCCAGCTGGTCGAAGCGAGTCCCGGCCCCTTCGCGGACCCAGCCGACGCTGGTGGCCGCAGCCTCCCAGGTGGCGTTCGGGTGCCAACCGGGCCGACCGGTCCGGGAGCGGTTGTCCGTCATGATGCCGACGACGTCGGCCTGCTGAGCAGCGAGCGTGACCATCCGGCGCCCACCGCCCCCGAGCAGGATCGGCAGCCGGGCCTGGACGGGCTTCGGGTGCAGCTCGAGGTCGACCACCTGCACGTGGGGCCCTTCGTGGGTGACGGTCTCGCCGTCGAACAGGCGCCGGAGCACGCCGACCGTCTCCGCCAGGCGGTCGATGCGGGTGCCGGCGCCGTCGAATGCCAGTCCCGCCTGCTTGTACTCAGCGGCCAGCCACCCTGCGCCCAGCCCGAGCTCGCAGCGACCGTCCGACAGGCAGTCGAGTGTGGCGATCTCCTTCGCCAGCACGGCCGGGTTCCGGAAGTCGTTGCAGAGCACCTCCATTGTGAGGCGGATGTCGGAGGTGGCCACCGCCACGGCGCCGAGGGCGACGAGCGGCGCGAACTGGTCGCCGAAGTGGTCGGACATTGAGATCGTGGCGAAGCCGGCATCCTCCGCTTCGCGCGCCATCGCCACCCATGCGGCGCCGCCCGCCGCGCTGCGGAGCTGCAGTCCGAAGCGGATCGGTCGCTCTCCCACGCTCAGCCCGCCTTGGTCGGCCAGAGGGTAGCGAGCCGTTCGAAGAAGCCAGCCGCCTCGCTGTGATCCGCGATGTGGTCCATGAGCCGGACCGACACGTCGGTCACGCCGATGGCGGCGAAGGCAGCTGCCCCATCGAGCGTGGCGTCGAGGTCGACGCGGCCATCTGCATCGCGGACGGCCGCGAGCCGTCCCCGCACACGGAGCTCGGAGGGGTCGCGTCCGGCGCCTCGGAGGCGGGTGTGGAGGGTGGCGATGCCGGCCTCGATGTCGGCCATGGTGGCGTTCATAATCGGCAACCAGCCACTCCCGAGCCTCTCGATGCGGCGGAGGTTGCGGCCGGTGAGCGTGCCGGAGAACAGGATGGGCGGCCCGCCGGGCTGCACGGGCTTCGGCTCGCACCAGATGTCCTGGAATGACACCGTCGGAGAGTCGAAGGAGGCCGAGCCGGGGGCCCAGAGGGCCTGGCATGCGGCCATGGTGTCGTCGAGCAGCTCGCCGCGGCGAGCGAAGTCCATCCCCTGCGCGGTGAACTCCTCCTCCTGCCAGCCGGTGCCGACACCGAGCTCCACCCGGCCCCGCGACAGCACGTCCAGCGTCGCCAGCGACTTCGCCAGCAACGCAGCCGGGCGGAGCGGCGCGATGAGAATGCCCGTGGACATGCGGATGTCGGTCGTGGCCGAAGCCATGGCCGCGAGGAGAGTGATGGGCTCGAGCCACGGCGTCTCGGGCGGGAACTTGAAGGTGCCCCACTCGTACTTCTCGGGGTGCTCTCCCATCACGACGTGGTCCACCACGATGAGGCTGCGCACACCGGCGCCGTCGGCCATCCGGGCCAGGTCGATCAGCAGCGGGTAGTCCGACGGCGTGGCGTAAAGTTCCGTAGCGATCGGAAGGCTGACCGCCAGGCCGAGCGTAGAGGCGCTCACTGGAGCGACCGGGGGCGGGCGGCGTTAACGGAAGGGTCCTCCTCGAGGTACTGCGTGAGCAGCGGTGAGTTCGTCCAGCGCGTCGGCGTCTTGTACCAGCCGCCGGCTGCCAGCGTGCCGCCGTCCGCGGGGATCGTCTGGCCGACCACCCACTCGCCGAGATCGCTCGCCAGGAACAGCACGACGCCGGCGACGTCGTCGCCCTCCCCGTAGCGGCCGACGGGGATCCACGACGACACGAGATGCTCGTACTCGGCGGGGAGGGCGTAGTGGTTCACCTGGTAGCCACGGGTCTTGTCGACGGCGATGGCGTTCACACGGATGCCCGAGCCGGCCAGGCCGACGCCGAGGCTCTTCGTGAACGAGTCCACAGCGCCCTTGAAGGCCGTGTAGACCGCGATGTCCGGGGCGGAGCGGATGCCCTCGACGGAGGAGAAGTTCACGATGCGCCCCCAGCCCCGCTCCCGCATGCCGGGGACGAACGCCTTGCTGGCCCGGAGCACGTGGAGCAGGTTCACTTCGTACAGGCCCTGCCACTGCTCCTCGGTGTTGCCCTCGAAGGGGCCGTGCACGCCGAGGTGGTGGCCGAGGCCGTTCACGAGGATGTCGACGTGCTCGAAGGCCTCGACGGCGGCGTCGTGGAGGGTGGCGATGCCCTCCGCGGTGGTCAGGTCGCCGACGACGATCAGCGCTCGGGCGCCGAGGTCGCGCACGGCCTCCGCCGTCGCCTCGGCTCGCGGGCTGTCGTCGTCCGCCACCACCACCGCCGCG
>DATCYI010000048.1:0-24551 GCA_036570385.1 Acidimicrobiales bacterium
CGCCCGGGGCGCACCCATCGCAACGCCCTGCTGGAGTCGCTGCCCGAGGATCAGCGTCGCATCGCTGAGCAGGTCGTGATCGGTGGCCTGCCCGCCGTCCGCCAGGCCATCGAGAAGCAGAACGCCGAGCGCACCGCGGCCGGCGAATCGGCGATCACGGCCGGGCCGCTGCTCGAGCTGGCCGAGAAGCTGGTGCCCAAGGTCCGAGCCGCTGAGTGGCTCGACCGTGCCGAGGCCGCCGAGCGCGACCTCGACCAGCTCGACCTGCGCGACCTGCGCTCCGTGGTCTCGGCGGCCGACGCTCGCACCAAGGACCCGGCCGCTCGCGCCCTGGTGGAGACCCTCACGGCCGGCCTGGCCACCCGGGTCGATGCCGAGCACAGCGCGTGGCTCCAGGAGCTCACGGCCACCCTCGACGTCGGCCGCATCGTGCGAGCCCTTCGGGTCAGCTCCAGGCCGCCCAAGGCCGGGGCGCCGCTGCCCCCCGAGATCCGCGAGCGCCTCACCACCATGGCCGGCGAGGCCCTCACCGCCGACGCCGCCGCCGAGCGGTGGGTCGCGGTGCTCGACGCGCTGGCGTTCTCCCCCGTGCGCGACAAGGTCATCCCGACTTCGCTGCCCGTCGAGCTGCACGCCGACGTGCGCTCCGTCATCGCCCGGCTGG
Organism: Acidimicrobiales bacterium; assembly: GCA_036570385.1. Lineage (GTDB taxonomy): Bacteria > Actinomycetota > Acidimicrobiia > Acidimicrobiales > VFJN01 > VFJN01. The sequence continues at coordinate 665 of DATCYI010000048.1, forward strand.
CCACCCGCATCCCGAAGGTGGCGCACATCTTCGAGATCGCCCCTGACCCGACCGCGCCGCGCCCCAAGCCCGAGCGCCGCCGGCCGAACAAGCCCAAGAAGCCCCAGGGCGACCGTCTCGCCAAGGACCAGGCCGCCAACGAGCGCAAGCCCAAGTCCGAGGCTGCCGAGGATGCACCCCACCAGGACGCGCCCTCAGAGCCCACGGCCGCTGAAGAGGCCACCCCCGCCACGGAGGCCGCGCCCGCAGAGGCTGCTGCGACCGACGATGCCGCTCCGGCCGAAGCGCCTGCACCTGAGGCTGAGGCCACTCCCGCTGAGGCTCCGGCCGAGGCGGAGTTGGCTTCGAGTCAGGCCCCGGAGGCACCGGCCGGCGAGCCGGCGGCCGACGAGGACCCGCAGATCTGAGGGTCTGAGGCCTACCGGGACGTCCGGCCGCGGTAGGTGCCGCTGGCGTGGTCCTCGTCCCAGCGGGCCCCGCAGGACGAGCACGAGCACGAGTCGAGACGGAGCGTCGCCAGGTAGAGCCGCTCTACCTCATAGGCCTCGCAGAACGGACATCTGAGGTGCCCGTGCTCGCGCTCGATGGCTGCCAAAACGCTGCCTCCCGTCTGTCCGGGAGGGTAGCGCGGCAGAACCATGTGCTGTGACCATGGGCGTTGGGGGTGGCACGGCGAGTCAGGTGTGCCGCTGGCCAGGATCGACGACGACGGCGCAGCCATAGCTGCGGCTAGGAGGAGGACGCCGTCCAGCGGTGCACCTGGCCGGCGTGACGCCTCCGGAGGCCCTTGGTCACAGCACTAGGGTTCCGAACATGTCAGTCGACTTCGAGAAGCGAGGGCCGTACGCGGTCATCAAGATCAACCGCCCCGAGGCGCGCAACGCCGTCAACGGGGCCGTAGCCAACGGGATCGAGGAGGCCATCGACCAGATCGAGGCCGACGACTCGATCTGGGTGGGCATCATCACCGGCGAGCCGCCCGTGTTCTGCGCCGGCGCCGACCTGAAGGAGATCAACTCCGGCAACGGCGCCGCCCTGTCCACCAAGAAGGGTGGCTTCGCGGGCATCGTGCAGCGCGAGCGCACCAAGCCGATCATCGCGGCCGTCGACGGCCCCGCCCTCGCCGGCGGAACCGAGATCGTCCTGTCGTGCGACGTCGTGGTGGCCACCACCAACGCCACGTTCGGCATCCCCGAGGTGAAGCGCTCGCTGGTCGCGGCGGCCGGTGGGCTGTTCCGCCTCCCCCGCAAGATCCCGGTGAACATCGCGATGGAGCTCGCGCTCACCGGCGACCCGATCGACGCCACCCGTGCCCACCACTTCGGGCTCGTGAACCGCCTCGTCGAGCCGGGTGGAGCGCTCGAGGAGGCCGTGAGCCTGGCCGAGCAGATCTGCGCCAACGCCCCGGTGGCCGTGCGCGAGACCCGCAAGATCGTGCTCGAGGCCACCAACGCCCCCGACGACGTCGGCTGGCGCATGTCGGCCGAGGGCATGGCCAAGGCCATGTCGTCGCAGGACTTCTCCGAGGGCCTCACTGCGTTCATCGAGAAGCGCCCGCCCCAGTGGAGCGGTCGCTGATCTAGCCCACGCCGGGTTCTGGCCCGGATCCAGCCGCCGTCGGCGGCGGATCTCGGGCCAGAAGCGGTGGGGTTCAGGTGAAGGTGGTGATGATGCCGTTGTCGGCGAGGAGCTCGGCGAGCCCCTCGACCAGAGGCAGCTCGGCGACCTCGTGGAGGTCGACCCAGCGGGCCTCGGCGGCGTCGTCGCCCGCGACCGGCTCGACCAGGTCGACCACCGTCACCTCGAAGTCGAGGATGACGTAGTGACCCTCGGCGTCGATGCGCTCGGCCCAGCCGAGCAGCGGTCCGCAGAGGCCCTCGAGGCCCGTCTCCTCCCGCAGCTCGCGAGTGACCGCCTCGGCGAGGGTCTCGCCGAGCTCCACGCGGCCGCCTGGCACCGACCAGGTCCCCTGGGCCGGGCCCCGTCCGCGTCGCACCAGCAGGAGGCGCTCGTCGTCGAGGACGACGGCGCCCACGCCCACGACCGGCCCCGCCGCGCTCATGTCAGCGGCTTGTGCACGACGATGGCACGGGCGACCAGACCGAAGGACTCGAAGAAGTTCTTGGTGTGGCGGTCGCCGGGGAGGGCGAGGCTGTCGACGCCGAAGCAGCCGCGTTCGCGGCACCAGTCGACGAGGGCCTGCATCACGAGCTCGCCGATGCCGACCTCACGGCAGCCGGGCTCGGTGTAGAGGTCGTCCACCACCCCGAGGAGGCCGCCATCGCGGAGGCGGTCGCTGCGAGCGACGCCGTAGGCCATGACGGTGCCGTCGAGGGTGCCGACCACCAGGTGCGCATCGGCGTCGGCGAGCTGGCGGGCCAGCACGGGCTCGATGGGCTCTGAGCGCGCCGACTGGCGCATCCACACCTGTCCCCCGCGCAGGCCACTCAGCTCGACGATCGCCTGAGCGGCCAGCTCGGCGATGCGGGGCAGGTCGGCTGGCTCTGCCGGACGGCAGCCCTCCTCGGCCGCCATCAGGCGGACTGCAGCTGCGCGATCTTGGAGAGGATCGTCTTGCGTCCCCGGTTGGCTGCCTCGTAGGTGCGCACGGCCTCGAGCTCGTCGGGATCGAGGCCACCGAGGCGGTTGACGACGTGCGACGCGGAGAGGCCGTCGTAGTCGGGGATGGCGAGGGTCGCGACGTCGGCGGGAGCTGCCGCTGCGCTCGCCTTGCCCGGTGCCTTGGTCGCCGACTTGGCCGGCGAGCCCGTGGCGGCGGACGGAGTGGTCTTCGCCGCAGCGGCGGCGCGCCCGGAGGACTTCGGCTTCACGGGCGGCGGTGCCGGCGCGGGAGGCGGCTCGGAGTCGGTCACCGGGGTGAGGGTGCCGCCCAGGAAGTCGAGCAGGCCGGCCGCCTGGTCGCTCAGCTTGCTGGCCGTCTTCATGGCTTCGGTGCGGCCCTGCTGGACGGCGAACTTGCCGACCATGCGGGCCATCGTCACCTGCGAGCGGCCCTTGTCGACCAGCTGGGGGAGGATCGTGGCGCCCTCGAACAGCAGGCCGATGGGTGCGTACACCAGCACGTCCATCGCCTGGTCGACGGGTGTCTTCTCGGCGGCAGATCCGTTGTCGTCGGTCACGGGCGCAATCCTTGCCGTCCTGGAGGGGTCCGGAAAAGTCCGGTTCGGGTGCGGAGGTGCAGGTCAGTCCGTGGTGTGGGCCACGAGCACGTCGCAGGGCGCGTGGTGGGTCACCGTTGCCGCCACGCTGCCGAGGATGAAGTGGGCGTGGCTCGTGAGGCCCCGGCTGCCGACGACTATGACGTCGGCAGCGAAGTCCTTGGCCGCCTGGAGCAGCACCTCGCCGGGCTCGCCCGGAAGCGCCTGCACGGTGACGCTCGACGCGCCCGCCTCGCGCGCTGCCGCTCGGCCTCGTTCGGCCAGCTCTTCGGCCTGGACCCGCTCGGTCAGGACGTGGCGGATGTCGACGGGGACCCGGTCGGCTGCGATGTCGCCGGCGGCCGAGCGCGACTCCTCGTAGGCGGTGACCACCACGAGGCGAGCGTCGTCGGCCGCGGCGAGGCCGGCCGCGGTGATGACGGCGCGCTCCGCCGTCTCCGACCCATCGGTGCCCACGATGATGCTCTTGTACGCCATCAGGCCCCCAAGACCCTCGACTCGATGCCCAGCCGGACGCTACCGCCCGCCCGCCGCCTCAGACGCAGTCCGCGCAGTAGAGGTTCTTCTCGTCGGCCAGCTGGCTGGGGTGCTTGACGAGGAAGCACGACTGGCACACGAACTCACCGGGACGCTTGGGGAGGATGCGACCACCGGCCTCGGCGCTGCGGTCGTCAGGCTCGGGAGCCTCTTCCTCCTCGTCGTCCTCCTCTTCCTCGGCAGCGGCGATGCGGTCCTTCAAGATGGCGTCGAGGTCGGCCTCGACGTCGTCGGGGTCGGCCTCCTCGTCCTCCTCGTCGGATTCCTCGTCGTCGTCGCGCTTGGCCTTGACCGGAGCGACCGACTCCTCTTCGTCTTCATCTTCTTCTTCGTCGGTCTCTGCGTCGTCGTCGGCGAGGTCCTCGTCGATGAGGTCGTCGGCTTCGTCGATGTCTTCGTCGAGGTCGAGGTCCTCGTCGATCTCCTCGACGTCCTCCTCGGGCTCCTCGAGCTCTTCGTCTTCGATGAGCTCGTCGTCTTTGGCCATGCAGTCCTCGCAGCCGGGGTCGGGGGGCGGTTGCGGCGGGATCATAGGCCCGCCGGTCGCGGGCGAGGCAACCCCGGGCTGCCGCCGCCCTACGGGGCGGTCAGGGTATCGACGTGGTGGACGTTGCCGTCGTGTCGGTGGTCACGCCTGTTCCCGTGGAGCCCGCTCCCGAACCGAAGTTCAGATCGGTGACCTGGTCGACCTTCCACTCGCCACCGACCCGCACCAGGGTGAGTCGGAAGTACAGGTCGTAGATCGTGCGGGGTCCGGCGGAGCCGTCGTGCTCGACGTCGACGGACACCACGGCCGAGGCGCTCTCCTCGTCGACCTCCGACACCCACACGTCCTTGACGAAGCCCTGCGAGACGGCCTCGACCTCGGTGATGATGTCGGCCAGCCCCTGGTCGAAGGCGTCCTCGTACTCCTCCCGGAACGAGCCGGTGGCGAAGCTGAGCACCTCGTCGCGGTGGGCCTCCGGGTCCCGGTGGTCGTAGGACACGAGGGCCTCGGCGAACTGGCCGGCCCGGCGCCGGAGCTCGTCGGCGTCGCCGCTGTCGCCGTCGCCGCGGATCAAGATGACGGCCAGGACCGCGGACACGAGGGCCAGGACCACGGCCAGCGACACGGCCAGGACGAAGCCGGCCCGGCGTGGCGGTGGAGTGGGTTCAGGTGCGGGGGCGGGGGCGGGGATCGCTGCTTCGGCTTCGTCTTCGGTCACGTCTGTGGGGTCAGCTCTCTGGTGTGGCGGAGGGTGTGGAGGTAGGGGCGGAGGCCGACGCGGCCGATGCTGCGGTGAGCGTGGACGCACAGGGCGAGACCGTGGGCACCACAGGCAGCGTGGCCGGGGGCACGTAGACGCGGGGCGGCTCGCCTTCCACGGTCACCAGGAGGTTGACCCGCAGCCACGGCCCGTCGGCCTCGTGGTCGAGGGATGCGGCCACGTAGCCGAAGCCGGTGGGCCCTACCGTGAGCACCGTCTGGAGGTCCTCGAGCGGCCCGGGCGACCCGGCGGTGCGGATGATCGGCGCCAGGTCGGTGAGGAGGCAGTCGAGGTTCTGCTTCTGGTCAGCCACGAGGTCGGCCGTGGTGGTCAGGAACTCCGGGCCGATCTCGAGCAGCGCTCGGGTGTCTCCGTCGGCGTCCCTCAGGGTCTCGGTGACGGCGCGCAGGTTGGCGATGGAGCGGCCCACGCTGAGCCGCCGGTCGGCCAGCACCTGGGTGATCCGGCTGCCGTTCTCGGCCAGGCGCTCGAGCTGGTCGGTGCGCTCGGCGAACGTGCCGGTGAGGGAGTCGATCGAGGTGGTGAGGGCCCGGAGCTCGTCGGACCGCCCCTCGAGGGCGACCGACAGCTCGTGCACGAGCCCGCCGGCGGCCTCAGGATCGATGCTGGAGATGAGCGCGCCGGCCGAGCGCAGCAGCTCGGAGAACTCGAGCGGCACGGTGGTGCGGCTGATCGGCACGTTGTCGCCGGGTTCGATGACCGGGTCGCCCTCCTCGTAGTCGTCGGGGGGCACGAAGTCGATGTAGGGCTCGCCGATAGCGGACTTGCGGAACACCCTCGCCACAGAGCCGGCCGGCAGGTGCTTGCCCTTGTCGATCTTCATGGTGATCGACACGCCCTCGGCGGTCCGCTCCACCGCGCCGACGCGGCCATAGTTCACCCCGAGGTAGGTGACCTCGGCGTTGGGGCCGACCCCGGCCGTCTGGATGAAGTCGCCGGTGATCTCGTATGGGTCCTCGATGGCGTCGAGGGTGACGATGTTGTTCACCGCCCAGAAGAGCATCAGCGCGAACACGCCGTTGAAGAAGATCAGGTTGATCCACGTCCGACGGCTCACGGCGCCGCCTCCAGGATCGCGGGCTGGAACCAGCCGTAGATCTGCGCGAAGTCCTCGGGGATGCCGAGCGGCGTCTTGACTGCGAACTGGGCCAGCCAGTCGACCAGCACCCCCACCTCTTCGCGCTGGCCCACGACGGTGGCCAGCACTGCATCGAGCTGGCGGACCTGAGCCTGGAGCTCGTCACGGTACGGCTCGAACACGAGGTCGTTCTGGGTCTGGGCGAGGCGGGTGAGGTCGCGGAGGGTCTGGAGGGTGAGCTCGCGGTTGTCGGCCAGCACCTCGGTCGTGCGCGAGAGGTTCACCAGGAGCTGGTCGATGCGCTCGGCGCCGCCGGCGAGCGTGGCGCTGGCCTGGTCGAGGCCGTCGATGATCGACACGATGTTCGTCGTCTGGTCGGCGAGCATGCCGGAGACGGTGGTGAGGTCGTCGACGAGGGCCGTCAGCTCGACGGCCCGACCCCCGAAGCCGACGGCGCCGGTCTCGATGAGGGTGGAGAGGTCGTTGGTGGCGACTCCGGCGAGCAGGTGCACTGCCTCCTCGGCCACGAACTCGAGCTCGGGCGCCTCGCCCGACTGCTCGATCACGTCGCCGTCGACCAGCACCTCGTCGGTGCCGGGCTCATCGGGCGCCCTGAGCTCTATGAACTTCTCGCCCAGGAGCGACGTGGTGCGCAGCAGCGCCTCGCTGTCCGCGGGCAGCTCGAGGTCGTCCTTGATCTCCATCGTGACCTTGGCGCGGTAGTCGTCGGTGAGCTCGATGCCGGTGATGGAGCCCACGCGCACGTCGGCCACCTGGACCGAGTGACCGGTGACGAGGTCGCCCACGTCGTCGAAGACCGCCGTCAGCTCGACGGGGCCGGTGATCTGACCGGGCAGCGAGCAGCCGGCCATGGCCGCGACAGCCACCATGGCCGCGGCGAGCGCCGACCGGCGGGTCATCGGCTGCCCTCGCTCGACGCGGTGCGGGCGCCGAGCAGGTCGAGCAGGGCGCGCACCGGGCTGGTGCCGGTGAGGTCGGCAGCGGTGGGCGTGGCCGCGCTGGCCCCGGCCACCGGGCACTCCTGCAGGATCTCGAGGCACACCGGTGGGAGGCCGAGCTGGCCGAGCACGAGGTCGAGCGCCTCTGTGACGAGCGGCGTGAAGTTGTTGCGCAGGTCGATCGCCCGGAGCTCCGGGTTGTACGCGCTGCCGAGACCGGTGGTGAGCAGCGAGCCCGCCTCCAGGAGCTGGGTGACGGACGACAGGTTGGCGTCGATGGTGGCGGCCGCGTCGGCCAGCGTCTGGATGTCGGTGCGCAGCTCGCCGGCGTGCTCCCCCACCAGCTCCAGGCCCTCGCGGGAGAGGTCGGCGAGGCCCGCCACCAGGCTCTCGATGCTCTCGCGCTCGTCGGCCAGCACCTGGCTGGCATCAGCGAACGCGTCGAGCACCTCGCCGAGCTGCTGCTCACGGGTGACGAGGGTGGCGCTCAGGCGATCGAAGCTGTCGACGATGCGGAGGAGGACGTCATCGTTGTCGGCGAAGGTCGACACGAGGTCGGACAGCGATCCGATCGCCTGGTTGAGCCGCTCGCCGTTCCCGGCCAGGTCCTCGTCGAGGTTCGACACCAGGTCGCCGATGCCGTCAGGGTCGAGGCTGTCGAGCAGCTCCTTCAGGGCCGCCAGCGCCTCGTCGGGCTCCACGGGGATGATCGTGCGCTCCAGCGGGATCACGTGACCGTCCTCGGCGGTCTCCATGCCGTCCTGGAAGGCCGGTGAGAGCTGCACGTACCGCTCGCCGATCAGCGACTGGGGGACGATCTGCGCGCCAGCGTCGGCCGGCACCGGGACGTCCTCGGGGATCTCCATGTCTATGCGGACCCGATCGCCGTCGACCACGACGTCGGTGACCTTCCCGGCCGGGAGGCCGAGCACGCGCACGTCCGACGACTCGAACACCGAGACGGCACGGGGGAAGTAGGCGGTGACGGTGTAGGTGTCCTCGCCACCGACCAGCCCGCACGCCGACAGGGGAGCCAGCACGGCCAGCGCGACGACTGCCGCGGTCGTGCGGCTCCAGCGCCTCGGTCGCTGCGCCGCGCCGGTCACGGGAGAGCCCCCTCGGCGATGCTGAACACGTCAGGTCCGAGCGCGGCGACGTAGATGTCCTGCCAGGGCCCGTGCGTGCCGGCCAGGGACTGGCCGTAGAACGCGGGGCCGGTGATGGCGAGGGCTCGGTTGAGCTCGGGCAGGTTGCGGTCGACGACGGCCAGGGTGGGGTGCAGGTCGGCCAGGATGGCGTCGAGGTGGCCGGCGTTGGTCTCGATGAGCGCGGACAGCGAGCGGACCGCGTCGCTGCCGGCGCCCAGCGCTGTGGCCAGCTCGTCGCGGCGGGCCACGAGGAAGTCGAGGATGGTGCGGGAGCTGTCGATCAGGCGCACCAGCGTCTGATCCTTGGCGGCCAGGTTGCCGGCGAGCTCGTCGGCCCGGTCGAGCAGCTGCTCCAGCTCGACCTCGCGCTCGTTGATGGCGCTGGCCACGTCGTCGATGCCCGTCACGAGGTCGGTGATCGTCGCCCGCTTCCCCTCGGTGACGTCAGCGAGCTGGTTGACCAGGGCGTTGAGCTTGTCGTTGTCCGTTGCCTCGATCCGCTCGGTGGCCTCGCGGGTGAGGTCGAACACGTCGACGGGGGTGGCGGTTCGGGGCACGCAGCGGCCTTCGGCGGAGCACTCCTCGTGCGGGATGAAGCGGGCCTCGCGGGGCAGATCCTCCATCAGCTCGTCGCCCTCGGTGGCGTCGGTGATGCGGATGAACTTCGATCCGAGGAGCGTCTCGAGCGCGATCTCGGCGCCGGCACCGCTTCGGATGTCGACCCCGCTGTCCACCACCCACTCCACCCGCACGAGCCCGTTCTCCCGGTCGGCTTCGATGCCCGTCACCCGCCCGACCTTGACGCCGGCCAGCTTCACCTCGTCGCCACCGCGCAGGCCGGCCGCATCCGTGAAGTTGGCCTCCATCTCGTAGGTGTCCTCGAGCAGGTGCAGGAGGCCCACCAGGAAGGCCATGCCCGTGATCGCGCCGATGACGAGGACGCTCACCAGGCCGACGGTGTAGGGGTTGCGGTCGCGGAAGCTCTTCACTGCCCCACCCCCTCGAGCAGGAGCGAGCGGATCGCCGCCGCTCCGTGGGTGGGCTGCGACGGGTAGATGACCGGCCCGGCGACCGCTGGTGCTGCGAGCCCGGTCACCGGGTCGCCGGTGGGGCAGCCGGCTTCGCTGGAGGAGGGCGGCCCCACGAAGGCGCACAGGATCTTCTGGTTGAGGAACTCGCCGCGGTTGCCCGCCCGGAACACGGCGGCGTTGGCCTCGGCCAGGCCGGCGAGGGCGACGTCGAGCTCCGGCAGCCGCCCGGCGACGGTGTCGGTCACAGCGGCCAGGTTGGCCAGGAGGCGGTCGATCTCGGTGGCGTTGCCGGTGAGCAGACGGTCGATCTCGGTGCCGAAGGAGCCCAGCTCGACGAGGGCGGCATCGAGCGTGGCGGTGTTGTCGCCGAAGGAGTCGGACAGGGCGATGAGGTTGGTCAGCATCGTCTCGATCTGGGCGTCGCGGCGGTTCACCGTCTCGGCAACGACGTCGAGGTTGGTGATGAGCCGCTGGATGGCGTCGTCACGGCTCGCCAGGCCGCTCACCAGGGTGGCGAGGTCGTCGAGGGTGGCGCCGATGTCGTCCTCGCGGCCCTCGAGGGCAGCGGTGATGGTGTCGAGGAACTCGTTCACCTGGGCCGGGTCGATGGCGCCGACGATCGGTCCGAGCCGGTTGAACAGCTCGCCGAGGTCGACCACCGATGTGGTGCGCTCGATCGTGCTGCCGTCCTGGAGGGCCTCGGCGGAGTCGCCCGGGTACAGGTAGACGTAGCGCTGGCCGATCAGGTTCCGCCACCGGATGGCTGCCGAGGAGTCCTTCGGCAGGTCGGCGTGGTCGTCGTCGATCTGCATCGACACCACCGCCTGACCGTCGTCCGTGGACACCGACGTGACCTTGCCCACCACCACTCCGGCGACCTTGACGTTGTCGTTCACCAGGAGGCCGGTGACGTCGTCGAAGCGCGCCGTGACGTCGTAGGTGTTCCGGGCAAAGGGGTCGCGCACGTCGAGGTTGCCGATCGTGAACGCCAGGTAGCCCGTGAACACCAGGCAGAGCGCGACGAACGCGCCGAACTTGAGGGCGATGCGGATCATCCGCCGAGCACCCGTTCGAGCAGGCCGCGCAACCCGTCATCGCCGGCGGCGGGCTCGCTGCCGCCGAGACCGAGACCGAGATCCAGGTCGAGCGGCAGGTCGGGCAGCAGCGGCGGCAGGCCGGGCAGGAGAGGCGGGACGGTGGTGGGGACATCGATGGCGGGCGGCGGCGGTGCGGCGGTGCCCGGGCAGGGCAGGACCCCGCACACCTCTCCCCCGAGCACGGCCTTCACGGCGGCCATGAGCGTGCCATCCCCCATGTCGATGCGGATGATCGACGAGAGGCTCTGGAGGTAGGCGCGCAGGCCGACGACCGTCGGGATCACCTGCTCGCGCTGCTCGAAGAGCAGGGCCAGGGTGTCGCTGCCCTGGTTGAACGCGGCATCGACGAAGGGCCGGTTGGCGGCGAGCAGGTCTGCGACGTCGTTGGACAGGCGGCCGGTCTGGCGGAGCAGCTCCACCACGTCGCCCTCGCGCTCGTTGAGGGTCGGCAGCGCGACGTTGCCGGCGTCGGCGATGGCCAGCAGGTCGTCGGCGTCGGCCGCGAGCTGGTCGGAGACGGCGGCGAAGGAGTCGAGGAAGCGGCGGGTGTCGTCGGCGCTGCGAGCGAAGCTCGACGTCAGCTCGCTGCCGCTGACGATCGAGCGGTTGATCGTGTCGCCCAGGCCGTCGCCCGCGTCGGCCAGCTCGCCCAGCACGTTCATCAGCTCGGCGGGGTCGATGGCCTTCAGCAGCGGGTACGCGTCGGCGAGCACGGCCTCGAGCTCGAAGCCGCCCTGCGTGTCGCTGATCACGCCGCCGTCGTCGAGGAACGGGCCTGACTCCTCGGCGTCGCCTGGCTCGATGTCGACGAACTTCTCCCCGAAGAGCGTCTTGGGGCGGATGATCGCGGTGGCGTCGACCGGGACCTGCTCGCCGTCGTGGATGCGGAGGGTGACCTCAGCCGCGCCGTCGACCAGGCGGATGCCGTCGACCTCGCCGATGTTCACGCCCCGCACCTTCACGTCGGAGCCCGGGAGCAGCCCCTGGCCGGCCGCGTCGAAGCGCCCGGACAGCTCGTAGCCGCCGTCGAAGGCTCCGAACGACGCCTTGATCCCGATGGTCGCGGCCGCGCTCAGCAGCACCAGTGCGATGGCACCGGTGAGCATGTCGCGGCGGCGGTGGGTGAGGCTCAGCATGGTCAGCCCGTGAGGCTCACGGTGCTCCCGCCGCCCCAGAAGAGCAGCGACAGCACGAGGTTGAGGAGGACGACGGAAACGATCGAGAGGCGGATGGCGCGACCGACGGCGATGCCGACGCCCGCCGGGCCGCCCGACGCGTTGTAGCCGTAGTAGCAGTGGATGAGCGCCACCACGACCGCGAAGATCCCCGCCTTGATGAGGCTGTAGACGACGTCGATGAACGGCAGGTAGAGCCGGAAGTAGTAGTCGTACTGGCCCGACGACATCCCGAAGAACTGCGTGGTCACGAGCTTGGTGGCGAAGAAGCTGGCGAACAGCGAGATCAGGTAGAGCGGGATGATGGCGAGCAGGGCGGCGACGATGCGGGTGGCCACGAGGTACACCTTCGACGGCACCGACATCACCTCGAGGGCGTCGATCTCGTCGGAGATCCGCATGGCGCCGAGCTCGGCGGTGAAGCCGGCGCCCACCTGCGCGGCGAACGCCACGCCGGCGATCAGCGGCGTGACCTCACGCGTGTTGGCGAAGGCGCCGATCAGCCCGGTGAAGCCCTCGGCTCCGATCTGCTCCAGGCCCTTGAAGCCCTGGAGGCCCACCTCGGTGCCGGTGAAGAACGACATCGAGAAGATGACGAACACCATGCCGCCGCCGACGATCATCGCCCCGGCGCCGATCGTGATGTCGGACACGAGGTTGAAGATCACGTTGCGGTACTTCGTGTAGATCCGCACCCGGGTGAAGACCTCGACGAGCACCTGCGCGTAGAAGGAGAGCTGCTTGCCGATCTCCTCGAGCGCGTTGCCCACCGCGCGCCCAGAGGAGCGCACAGGGCGGGAGAGGCGGGTGACGGCAGCCATCAGAACTTCTGCGGCACCAGCGCGAAGTAGAGCGACGTCATCACGAAGTTGGCGAAGAAGATCAGGATGAAGGTGATGACCACTGCCTGGTTGACGGCGTCGCCGACGCCCTTCGGTCCGCCCTTGGCGTAGAGGCCCTTGTAGCAAGCGACCATCGCGGCGATGAACCCGAAGACCCAGGCCTTGGCCAGCGAGGAGTAGAGGTCGGGCAGCTGCACGAGCGACGTGAAGCCCTGGAAGTACGCGCCGGGCGTGACCTTCTGGATCACCACGTTGAAGAAGTAGCCGCCGCCGATGCCTGCCACCGACACCAGCGACACCAGGAACAGCCCGACCGTGCTGGCGGCCCACAGCCGCGGCGTGACGAGGCGGTGCACCGGGTTGACCGACATGACCTCCATGGCGGCCAGCTCGTCGCGGATCTTGCGCGCGCCGATGTCGGCGGTCATCGCTGACCCGCCCGCACCGGCGATGAGCAGAGCTGTCGCGACGGGCGCGGCCTCGCGCACGATGGCCAGCACCATCGCCGCGCCGGTGGTCGACTCGGCGCCGAGCTGGCGTGAGAAGTCGCCGACGTGCAGCGCGATCACCGCGCCGAAGGGGATGGAGATCAGCACCGACGGGATGCTCGTGACCTTCGCGATGAACCAGCACTGGCGCAGGTACTCCTGCCACCAGGAGCGCACGTCCCAGGTGCGCCGGAGGCCCTCGAGGGACACGGCGAACAGGTTCCCGGTCTCCCGGACCACGAACTGGACCTTGCCGATCATCGTCGGAGCCCAGTCAGACCGTGAGGATGGCGTCGGCGTCGGCGGTGCCGTTCGCCTCCATGCGAGCTCTCTCGCGCGCCACGAGGTCGCGCTCGATGTCGCTCTGCTCCAGCGCGAGCTCGTCCATCCCGATCGGACCGGCAGCCCGGCCGGCCAGGAACTGGCGGATGATCTCGTCGTCGGACGCGCGCATCTCGGCCTTGGACGCGAACTTCACGAGCCCGGCCCGGTAGAGCACCGCTATGTAGTCAGACGTGCGCATCACCGACGCGATGTTGTGCGTGATGATCACGAACGTCGCGCCGGTCTCCTCCTGGATCTTCTTGACCAGCTCGTCGAGGTAGGACACGCGCACGGGGTCGAGGCCGGAGTCGGGCTCGTCGAAGAGGATGATCTCAGGATCCATGGCCAGCGCCCTGGCCAGCCCGGCGCGCTTCTTCATGCCGCCCGACACCTCGCCCGGGTACTTCTTCATGTGGTCGAGCATCCCGACCATCTCCGCCTTGCCCAGGACGATCTCCCGGATCTCCTTCTCCGACTTGCGGGTGTGCTCACGCAGCGGGAAGGCGATGTTGTCGTAGATGTTCATCGACCCGAAGAGGGCGCCGTCCTGGAACAGGACGCCGAACTTGCGACGCACCCGGTAGAGGTCGCGCTCGCCCATGGCGACCGTCTCCTCGCCCTCCACCCAGATCTCGCCCGCGTTCGGGCGCAGGAGGCCGATGATGTTCTTGAGGAGCACCGACTTACCGGTGCCGGAGGGGCCCATCACCGAGGTGATCTGCCCGCGGGGGATGTCGAAGCTGATGTCGCGGAGCACGGTGTGCGATCCGAACGACTTGGTAACGCCGCGCAGTGAGATGACAGCGTCCAGCGGTACCCCTCCTCCTGGTGGTGCGACGTGGTGGGACGACGGCTGGCCGTGGGTTGGCGCGCCGCCTTCCTTGGTTCGCCGCCCGTCCGATGCGCTCCTGCCCACCCGGCGTGACGTTGGCCACACAGTACCCGCCCAGCGTCCCGCCCAGCCCCAACTCAGTCGCGAACCTGCGCCCCTTTTGCGTTGTTTCCAACGGGTTTGGGGCGCAGGTTGAGCCACCGGTCGGATCACCTAGTGCGAACCTGCGGCCCTTCCTCGCGGTTCTCCGCGGGTTTGGGGCGCAGGTTGAGTGGGTCTGGCGGGATCCGGGTCAGCAGACGGCGCGGATCCGGGGATACGGGTTGACGGCGGCGCCGCCGCCGGGGTGCACCTCGAAGTGGACGTGGGGGGTGCCGCCGGCGGCGTTGCCGGTGGTGCCGACGTAGCCGATCACGTCGCCGGCGTTGACCCGGCCGCTGGCGCCGAAGCCGTCGAGGTGGGTGCCGTAGTAGGACACGCCGTCATCGCCGGCGAGCTTGACCTGCCTGCCGCCGATGCGGCCCGTGGTCTGTACGACGGTGCCCGAGACGACGGCCACGAAGGGCGTGCCGCGCGGGGCGAACAGGTCGTTGCCCTCGTGGAAGCGGCCGCCCGAGCGGGGGAAGCCCCAGTCGTTCATGAATGTGACCCGACCCTGCACCGGGCAGCGCAGCGCGGACGATCCCCCGCCGGAGCCGGGGATGCTCAGTCGTGAGCCGATGACGACGGAGGTCGGGTCGTCGATGTCGTTGGCGTCAGCGATCGCCCGAACGGTGGTGCCGTGGCGCTGGGCGATGCTCGAGAGCGTGTCGCCCGAGCGGACGGTGTAGGAGGTGGGTCCTGCGCCCGGCGCCGCGTTCTCGCCGCTGGGCAGCAGGCTCAGGCGCTGGCCGGTGTACACCACTCCCCCGGTGAGGCCGTTGGCGGCGATCAGCTGGGCCTGGGGGATGCCGTGGCGGCTGGCGATGCCGCTGATCGTCTCGCCCGCCCTCACGACGTGGTGGGTGGCGCCCGTTCGGGTCGGCGTGACGCCGCTCGAGCGCGGCGTGCTCGTGCCGCCCGATCCGCCGGAGCCGGAGCCCGGCACCGTCAGGCGCTGGCCGACGCGGATGAGGTTGGCGTTGCCGATCCCGTTCAGCGAGACCAGCGAGGAGATGGACGTGCCGTGCCGGGAGGCGATCCGGCCGAGGGTGTCGCCCGAGCGCACCGTGTAGGACATCGTGGCCGGTGGCGCCGCGGCAGGGATGACCAGGCGGTCGCCTACCAGGATGCGGTTCGGGTTGCTGATGCCGTTGGCCGCTTGGAGGGCCCGCACGGAGGTGCCATGTCGGCTGGCGATGGCGCTGAGCGTCTCGCCACGACCGACGGTGTGGGTGCTGGTGCTGAGCAGCGCGAGGAAGGCCATGAGGACCGCGCCGGCGGTCGTGGTGATCGTCTTGATCGTGCGAGGGGCGCGCATGAGGACCTCCGGGTCTCTCCGCCCGCCAGGCGCCGGACGTTACCCATGCCACATCACCCACACAACCCCCACTGTCCCCTTTGACACCATTGCCCTCACGATGCGCGGTCACATCACCACCCTCCGCCAACCTCAGGAGCCCCAACCCCCCGCGAACCTGCGCCCCAAACCCGTGGAAAACGACGTAGAAGGGGCGCAGGTTGAGGCGATGCGAGGTCGGGCTAGCGGGACTGGCGGCGGGACTCGGCGCGGCGCTCGGCGTCGAGGCGCTCGAGCGCCGGCTCCGGGGAGTGGTCGACGAAGCGCATGGCCTCGGCGACGGCGTGGTGGCCGGCCTTGTCGGCGATGAGCCGGTGCATCTCCTGGCCGACGACGCGATAGGCGGGGTGGCCCTGCGGGGTGGTGCGGAGCTCGAGCATGTGCATCGCCTCGCGGGCGTTGAGGTGCAGGAAGAAGCGCACCTTGTAGGCCAGAGCCACCGCCAGCGGAGCCTGGGCGGGGAAGCGCTCGGCGACGGCGTCGTGCAGCGCGGCGGAGCGCTCCATCGACTCGTCGAAGCGGTCGGCGCAGCCGGCCAGGTCGACGGCCTCAGGTCGGGTGTAGCCGTGGCGGGGGCTCAGCTGCTGCCACTCGAGCGAGAGCATCCGGTGGCGCTGCAGGTCGCGGAAGGCTCCGTAATCGGCCAGGATGTCGAAGCGGTACGTGAGCCGCTCGAAGGCCCGGCCCGGCTTGTGACGACGGTTCGAGCGGTCGCCCACGTAGGCGCGCACGACGGCCATCCGCTCCTCCGCGGTCATCGACCTGACCCGCTGCTCGAGCACGGCCTCGCTCACCGAGGTGGCGGAGTAGAGGATCGCGGCGACCAGCTTCACCTCACCGTCGGGGTCCCAGTCGGTGAGCTGCACCGAGGGCTCGTCGGGCGCCGGGGTGCCGTCGGGGAACAGGTCGGCAGCCAGCTCGTCGACCGACTCCCGGGTGCTCGCGAGGTAGGTGCTCCACGCCACGCCGCGGTCGTCGAGGTCGACCCGCTTCAAGAAGCTGGGGATCACCTTGCGCAGCTCGCTGAGCATCAGGTCGGCGTAGGCCCGCGCCTCGGGCAGCGGGTGGGCGCGCATGCGCAGCAGCAGGGCCTCGTAGCCCTGTCCGGTGCCGTAGATGCCGACGTTCGACAGCGATGCCGCCGGCAGCATGCCCCGCACGGCGTCGAACGCCTTGGCCCTGATCGCCTGGCGGTAGACGAAGTCGGAGTCGGTGCTGGCCTTGGGGAACTGCTCCCGGTAGAAGTCGGCCATGACCGGCACCAGCTCGGCGTAGGAGTCGAACAGGCGGTCCATGTCGCCGACGTAGCGCAGCCCCAGGTTCGACCCGAGGACCTCGGGATCCCGGTAGTACCGGTAGCGCCCGCCGAGGCGCGTGTCGTAGGCGATGTAGCGGGTGGACTGCTCGAGGTACGACATGAGCCGGCCCCACTCGAGCACCTTGGTGAGCAGGTTCGACGCCTGCTCGCAGGCCAGGTGCACCCCGCCGAGCTGGGCGACGGAGTCGTCGCCGTACTCGAAGAACACCCGGTCGTAGAGCTCCTCGGCTCGCCGCAGGCCGATGGTGGCGTCGATCGTGGCGTCACCGGTGATGTCGAGATCGCCGACGAACTCGTCGAGGAACAGCCGGCGCAGGCTCTTGGAGCTGCGGGAGTACCGGGCGAACAGCGCCCCCTTCACCACCTCTGGGAGGTTCACGAGCGCGAACACCGGGCCGTCGAGGTTCGTGAAGTAGCGCCGCAGGACATCAGCCTCGTCGGGTGTGAAGTCCTCGGCGATGTAGACGGTCATCAGCGGTCCTGGGCGTCGGCGGGGACCCGAATCGTAGGTCCCTCAGCCCCCACCGATCGCGGACCTCACGGCATCAGGGCCGACGCGGGCCAGCGACGCCTCGTGCTCGCTGCGGGCAGCGGCCAGGACGCCCTCCCCCAGCCAGAGATCGGCGACCGTCCAGGCCATGGCGACAGCCCCGTCGACCACGGCTGCGTCGCCGCTCGACGAGCGCGCTGCGGCGGCGAAGTCGGTGGTGTGGATCGGCGTGCCGAGCGGTGCCGCCGCGATCATCGGGTGGATCGAGGGGACGACGTAGCTGACGTTGCCCATGTCGGTGCTGCCCACCACCGCCACCTCGTCGTCGGGCTCGACGGTGGGGCGGCCGAGGGCTGCGACGTTGGCGGAGTAGCACGACAGCATCACCTCGTTGTCGATCATGTCGGCGTAGACGACGTCGTGCCACGCCAGCTCCACCGTGCAGCCGGCTGCCGCGGCGCCGGCCTCCAGGCACGCGACGAAGCGCTCCTTCAGTGGACCCAGGCTCACGATGCTCGGCGACCGCACCATCCAGTCGGTGCGGGCCCGGCTCGGCACGATGTTGGGCTTGTCGCCCCCCTCGCCGAAGACTCCGTGGATCCGCTCGTCGGGCCGGATGTGCTGGCGCAGCGCCGCGACGTTCACGTAGCCGAGAACCGCGGCGTCGAGGGCGTTGCGACCGAGATGGGGCGCGGCCGCGGCGTGGGCCGCGTGACCCGTGTAGGTGGCGCTCACCTCCTGCACGGCGATCGCGGTCATGCGGGCCAGGTCGTGCCCCGCGGGGTGAACCATCAGCGCGGCGTCGATGCCCTCGAACGCACCGCTGCGGGCGAGGCGGATCTTCCCGCCGCCGCCCTCCTCTGCCGGGGTGCCGAGCACCACCACTCGGCCACCCGCCGCTTCGGCCACGGCGGCCGCAGCGAGGCCGGCGCCGAGACCGGCCGTGGCGATGATGTTGTGGCCGCAGGCGTGCCCGATTCCGGGCAGGGCGTCGTACTCGCAGAGCACCGCGATGGTGGGGCCGGTGCTGCCAGCACGGGCGACGAACGCGGTCTCGAGCCCGTAGGCGTGGCGCTCCACGGCGATCCCGGCGGACTCCAGCACGTCGCTCAGCACGTCGTGGGCGAAGCGCTCCTCGTAGTTGAGCTCCGGGTGCTCGTGGATCTGGTGCGATGTGCGCACGAGGACGTCGTGATGAGCCGCGACCTGGTCGCGCATCTGTGCCTTCACCGCTTGCAGGTCCATCGCCGCAGGCTACAAGTGCCCGACGACGCGTCGAATGGTGTCAGACACCGTTCGACGCGTGGCGCAGCACGATCTTGCCGAGCTGGGCGGACGACGCCAGGCGCTCCAGGGCGACGGGGTACTCGTCGATGCCGAGCACGGCGTCGACCGACACCGGCAGCCCCTGCTCGACGAGGCGGGTCACCTCCGCGAACTCCCCGTAGGAACCCATCGTCGAGCCGATGATCTCGTGCTGCTTGAAGAACAGGCGGGGCAGGCTGATCTCGACGTTCTGGCCCGACGTCCCGCCGCACACCACCAGGCGTCCGCCGGGCAGGAGCGCCTTGACGGAGCGGTCCCACGTGGCCGGTCCGACGCTCTCGACCACGACGTGGGCCTGCACGCCCCAATCACCCGACGAGTCGTAGGCCGCGGTGGCTCCGAGGGCGAGCGCCCGCTCGCACTTCTCTGCGTCACGGGACGTGACGTGGACCTCGGCGCCCATGCGAACCGCCAGGTGCAGCGCGGCGGTGCTGACGCCACCGCCGATGCCGACGATGAGGCAGCGCTCCCCCGCCGCGAGCCGCGACCGCTTGAGCATGCGCCAGGCCGTGAGCGTGGCCAGCGGGTAGGCGGCGCACTCCTCCCAGGAGCGCGTGGCCGGCTTGGGGAGGACGTTGCGGGAGGGGACCACGACGACGTCGCCGTGCCCGCCCCAGCGCTGCTCGCCCAGGATCTGGAAGCCCTTGCCGAGGGGCGCGTCGTCCCCCAGGGCCACGACTGCCTCGATCGGCGAGACCGCGGGGTTCAGCACCACCTCGTCACCCACCGCCACGGTGGTGACGTCGTCGCCCACAGCCTCGACCACCCCGGCCACGTCGCAGCCCGGAACGTGCGGCAGCCGCGGCTTGGGCTGCCCCTTGGTGAGCCAGAGGTCCATGTGGTTGAGCGCGCTGGCCACGGGCCGGACCGCCACGTCGTCACGCCCCACCTCAGGATCCGCCACCGCCCCCCACCGGTACCGGCCAGGCGACTCGTCGAGAACCCAAGCATCCATGCGAACGACGGTATAGCCCGGCCGTCCTCGCTCGAACCGCCAAGCATCGGGGTGCGGGCTACTGCGAGCGAGGGCGAAGACCTAGACCACGCACACGAGGGCGTCGGGTTCTACGCGGATGGAGAGGGATCTCGCGGGGGCTTCGAGTCGCTCGCCGTCCAGCCAGACGGGGGTGGGGGTGGCGAGGTCGATCTGGACCGCCTCGACGTGGCGGGACTCGATGCGGGGATGGGGCAGGTGGGTGCCCGTCTTGAGGCGGCCCCGCACCTGGAGGCGCTCGTCGAGGGGGAGGTCGGCGTCGAGGACGTCGAGGCGACCGTCGTTCGGATGGCCCCGCGGCGCCACGTCCCACTCGCCGCGGTACTGAGCGTTCATCGCCGCGACGACGCGGCCCCGCCACCAGCTCCGCTTGGCGATCAGGTGGGCGACGAACCAGTGCAGGCGCCCGTCGACCAGCACCGAACCGATGTCGACGGTGAGCCGCGTCGCCGTCTCGGACCGGAGCCGCGGCTCGTCGCCTGAGCCGCCGAGCGTGCGGCAGAGGTCGCCGCCGAGCAGGCCGAGCGGCGGGATCGGCTCGCCCGCCCGACGAGCCGCGGTGACGATGGCCCTGGCCTCCGCGTCCGACCGCACGACCACGCCGTGCGGAGGCAGCGGTCCGGGCTCGCCCCAAGGTGCGCCCTTCGAGATGACCACTCAGCCGCCCTCGCTCGGGGGCGCGTCCTCACCGGCCCCGCCTGGCGCGTCGCCGTCGTGGATGGCCTCGTCCTCACCGAGATCGAGGGCGGACGATGCGGTGATGACGCCCCGCTGGAGGGCGTCCGCCGCCTGACGTGCCCGTGCGGCGGTGGCGGGGACCGGGGCTACGTCGGCGATGCCACGGAGCAGGTCGACGAGCTGCTTCACGTTGCGGACGAAGTCGCCGCCCGAGAGCTCTTGGTCCTCCAGGACCGACGCCAGGCCGTCGCCGGCCGCCCAGGCATGGGCCAGGTGGACGAAGCCGGGATCCGGTGCCCTCGTCGCCGGCAACCCGGCGGTCTCCTCGTCGACCAGCAGCTCGCCGGACAGGCGCGAGAGCTCGGCGAAGCGCTCACGCACGGTGGAGCTGGGGAACTGCGCGGCCGGGGGCAGATCGCGCCCCCGGTGCTCGTAGGTGAAGCACGAGGCGAGGGCGGCCAGCGAGGGGACGTCGAGGTCGTCGAGGAGCCCGGAGGTCATGGCCTCGGCCACCAGCAGGTCGGCCTCGTGGTAGGTCCGAGCCAGGACGTCGCCGCGCTCGGTGAGGGCCCAGCCGTCGAGGTAGCCCCAGGCCTCGAGCAGCCGCAGGACGCGGTCGAACCGTCGGGCCAGCGATTCGGTGCGGCCTCGCACCTGCTTGCGGAGGTCGTCGAGCTCTCGGCCCACCCGCTCCGCTTGGACGGCTGAGCGGACGTGGGCATCACGGTCGGGGCAGTCGGCCACCGGATGGAGGTCTGCCGCCAGGAACGGATCGGCGTCGATCTCGCTGTCGGGTTCGTCGTCGACCTCAGGCACCTCGCGGCTGGCGCGGGCCACCCGGGCCCGGCGCAGCGCCTCGCCGACTTGGTGCTGGAAGGCCCGGTGGTTCGGGTTGTAGGGCATCGGCAGCTCGATCGAGCCGACGGCGTGCGGCTCCTCGACCAGGTCGTCGGCCCCGATGGCCCGGGGCTTGCTGCGCTCGTCGACAACCTGGAGCCGCGTGGTGCCCCGCCGGAAGGCGACGCTCAGCACCGCGAGCCTCGTGCCGTCCACGACGATGACGTCGCCCGGGCTGAGCCTCGATGCGGCCACCGAGATCCGCTCGCTGGCCTTCGAGCCGGCGGCGCGCTGCCGTCGGCCACGACGGGCATCCTCGGCCTCGCGCCGCAGCGCGCGGTACTCGTCGACGTCGCCGCGCTCGCAGCGCGCCTCCCCCCGAAGGCGCTCCAGGCGGGTCTGCTGACGCTCGATCCGAGCCTCGAGCCGCACCACGGCGCGGTCGGCCTGGAACTGCGCGAAGGAGAGGTTGAGCAGGTGGTGGGCCTCGGCCGGCTCGTAGCGGCGAACCAGGTTGGCGGCCATGTTGTACGTGGGCCGGAACGCGGAGCGCAGTGCGTAGGTGCGGCTCGACGCGAGGTTCGCCACCTGCTCGAAGGGCACGAACGGTGACCACAGCACGATCGCGTGGCCAACCTCGTCGATCCCGCGGCGACCCGCCCGCCCCGTGAGCTGGGTGTACTCCCCCGGCGTGAGCAGCTCGCGCCGCTCACCGGTGAACTTCGACAACCGCTCGATGACCACCGATCGCGCCGGCATGTTCACCCCGAGGGCCAGAGTCTCCGTGGCGAACACGGCCTTGATGAGGCCGTCGGTGAAGCAGGCCTCCACCGCCTCCTTGAACGGCGGCACCATGCCGGCGTGGTGCGCTGCCACGCCGGCCTCGAGGCCGGCCAGGAAGCGGTCGTAGCCGAGGACGTGGAGATCGGCGTCAGCCAGGTTCACCAGCCGCTCGTCGACGATGGCCCGCACCCTCGCCCGCTCGTCGGGGGTGGTGAGCCGCAGGCCTGCGTCGAGGCACGCGTCGCGGGCCTCGTCGCACGCCTTGCGGCTGAAGATGAAGGTGATCGCCGGCAGCATGCCCTCGTCTTGCAGCAGCTCGATCACCTCGACCCGGCGGGGCGTGAAGAACCGTCGGCGCGGCCTCCCTCGGGTGGGGCCGCCCCGGGAGTGCAGGGCCTCGTCGTCGAGGCGGTCGGCTTCAGGGTTCGGTCGCCCGTCGACCAGGGTGGGCAGGAGGTGCAGGTCCTGCGAGCGCTTGTCGCCCACCAGGTAGAGGTTCTGCAGCTCGACGGGGCGCTTCTCCTCGATCACCGCGTCGGTCTCGCCCCGCACCGTGGTGATCCACTCGGCCAGCTCCTCGGCGTTGGAGACCGTGGCGGAGAGGCACACGAGGCGCACGTCGAGGGCGAGGTGGATCATCACCTCCTCCCACACGGGACCGCGGTAGGCGTCCTGGAGGAAGTGCACCTCGTCGAGCACCACGTAGCGCAGCCCGCGCAGCGCGTCGGACCCCGCGTAGATCATGTTGCGGAGCACCTCGGTGGTCATGACCACTATCGGTGCGTCTCCGTTTATCGAGTTGTCGCCGGTGAGCAGGCCGACCTTGTCGGTGCCGTGGCGCCGGGCGAGGTCGGCGTACTTCTGGTTGGACAGCGCCTTGATGGGAGCGGTGTAGAAGGCCTTGCCACCCTCGGCCAGCGCCCGGGCCACGGCGTACTCCGCCACCACCGTCTTGCCGGACCCGGTGGGTGCGGCCACGAGCACGGATCGCCCCGCGTCGAGAGCGTCGAGGGCCCGCAGCTGGAACCCGTCGAGGGGGAAGTCGTAGGCGGCGAGGAGATCGCTGCGGTCGACCATCAGGCGGGCTCGGCTGCGGCTCGGCGCCGCTCCACCAGCCAGCCCACCGCTATCGACAGCTCGTAGAACAGCACCATCGGGACCGACAGCATCAGCATGCTGATGGGGTCGCCGGACGGGGTGATGACGGCGACCAGGACGCAGATCCCGACCACCGCGAACCGGCGCCCGCGCCTGAGCAACCCCGAGTCGATGACGCCGGCGAGCTGCAGGAAGATCAGCAGGATCGGGAACTCGAAGCCGATGCCGAAGGCCAGCATCATGTACAGGATGAGGGTGAAGTACTTGCCGGGCGCGAACGCGGCGACGAGGTTGTCACCGCCGATGTCGATCAGGAACTCCAGCGCCTTCGGCAGCGTGTAGTAGGCCAGGCCGGCACCGAGGGAGAACAGGGTGAGGGCGCTCGCCATGAAGGGGATCGCGTAGCGGCGCTCGTGGTCGTAGAGGCCCGGGGTGACGAAGCGCCAGATCTGCCAGAGGATCACCGGCATGGCGAGGGCTATGCCGCCGTAGCCGGCCAGCTTCATGCGGATGCTGAAGCCCTCGAGCGGGTCGAACTGCACAAGGCGCTCGTCGCCGGTGAACGTGTTGCTCTCGTTGGCGACCTGCTTGTAGGGCTCGACGAGGATGTCGAAGATCGGCTCGTAGAGCAGGAACGACACGACCATCCCGATCACCACGGCGATGGCGATCTTGATCAGCCGGTTGCGGAGCTCCGTGAGGTGCTCCATGAGCGACATGCGGGCATCGCCGTCGTCGACCGCTCCCACGGCCGTGCTCATCGAGCGGAGGGTCGACGCTGGGAGCCGGGCTCGGTGGAGCCGTCCGTCCCTTGCGCCGGCGCGGCCCGCAACGGAGCTCGGCGCCGGCCCTTGGAAGCGGCCGGTCGGGGGCTCGCCTCGGCTGCGACGTCGGGCGTAGTCGGCTC
>DATCYI010000049.1:0-3747 GCA_036570385.1 Acidimicrobiales bacterium
CCAGTGCCAGGCGCGGCAGGCGCGCGTGCACGAGCGCCGCCCGCGCCGCGTTGTTGCCCGCGGCGCCGTGGACCCCGCCGCCCGGGTGAGCGGAGGCCGAGGCGAGGAACAGTCCCTTGATCGGCGTCTCCGGTCGGGCCAGGCCGATGCTGGGCCGCAGCACGAGCTGCTGGTGGAGCTGAGCGGTGCCGCCGCTGATGTCACCGCCGACGAGGTTCCGGTCGGCGGCCTGGAGGTCGGGCGGCGTCTTCACGTGGCGGGCCTTGATCAGCGACTGGAAGCCAGGTGCGAGCTGCTCGATGCGTCGCTCCATCCGGTCGACGAAGGCCTTGGTGGAGGTGTCGTCCCAGGCGTCGGAGATGCCGTCACCTCCTGCGTCGCCCCGGATCTGCTGGGGCACGTGCGTGTAGGCCCAGGCCGACTCGGTGCCCGGCGGGGAGCGCCGCGGATCCGACGTCGTCATCTGACCGATGAGCAGGAACGGCTCGGCCGGCACCAGGTCGCGGGACAGCTCGGATGCGGTGACCGTCAGCTCGTCGACCGAGTGGGTGACGTGCACGGTGCCCGCTCCTTGCACGTCGGGGTCTCGCCACGGGATCGGGCCGTCGAGCGCCCAGTCGAGCTTCACGGTCCCGGACGACCGCTGGAACCGCTTCAGCGACGAGCGGACCGTCGGCGGCAGGTGGTCGAGACCGACGAGCTGCGTGTAGAGCGTCGTCACGTCGCAGTCGGCGAGCACAGCCCGGCGGGCCTGCACGGTGCCGCCGCCGGCCACCCGCACGCCTTCGGCCTTGCCTCCGCGGACGACCACGCCGTCCACCGCCGTGCCGCACACCAGCGTGCCGCCCGCCGTCTCGAACCGGTGCACCAGCGCGTCGGTGATGGCACCGGCACCACCCTCGGGCACGGGGAAGCCGACCTGCTGGCCGAGGGCCACGAGCATCCAGCCGAACAGCGCGCTCCCCGCGGTCTCCGGGGTGAGGTCGGCGTGCAGGGCGTTGCCTGCGAAGAGCAGCTTCGCCCCCTGCCCGTCGAAGTGCTCGTCGACGAAGCGGCGAACCGGTACGAGCGCGGTGCGGGCCAGCTCGCCGAGCCGGCGTGGACCGGCCGCCGCCACCACTCCGACGCCGTGGCGCAGAGGCGGGAAGGGCTTGAGCAGCGCACCCATGAAGTGGTGCGAGATGCGCTCCCAGTCGCCGTAGAGCTTGCGGTAGGCGTCACCGTCGCCGGAGGCGAAGCGGTCGAGCGACGCGGTGGTGACGTCGATGTCGCGGCTCAGGACCGCAGCAGGGCCATCGGGGGTGGGGTGGGCCAGGACCTTCGGTGCGTGGGTCCAGCGCAGCCCGTGGGGCTCGAGGTCGAGGTCGCGCAGCACCGGCGACGCACCCCCGAGCGGGTAGAACGCGCTGAACAGGTCGTTGCGGAAGCCCGGCGCCGTCACCTCCGCCGTGCGGACCGCACCACCCGGCTCGTCGTTGGCCTCGAGCACCACGACGTCCCATCCGGCGTCGGCCAGGACGTTGGCGGCCACCAGGCCGTTCGGGCCGGCGCCGATCACGACGGCGTCGGCCGCCGAAGGGAGACGTGCATCGGTCGGGTCGCCCGGCGCGGTCATCGGGGGCGCGCCGGATCAGAGGTGTGGGGCGCCGTCGTCACCTGCGAGGCATGCCCGATGAGCGCCGAGGGGAAACGCCTCCGAGCGCTGCCCGCGCCACACCATCACCGGTTCGACCGGCCTCGTTACCGATCGGTAGGTTTCGCCCATGCAGGACTTCCTCGACGCCATCGAGAGCGGCGCTTCCACTGACGACATCGCCGCCATCCCGATCCCCGAGAGCTACAGGGCCGCCCACGTGCTGCGCAGCGAGCAGGACATGTGGGAAGGCGTGGAGTCAAGGGACAAGGACCCCCGCAAGTCGCTCCACGTGGGCGAGGTGGCCACGCCCGAGCTGGCTCCCGACGAGGTGTACCTCGGCGTCATGGCGTCGTCGATCAACTTCAACACGGTGTGGACATCGATCTTCGAGCCGCTCTCCACCTTCGGGTTCCTCGATCGGCTCGGCAAGGAGTCGGTGTGGGGCAACCGCCACGCGCAGGACTACCACGTGGTCGGCTCCGATGCCTCGGGCGTGGTGCTCAAGGTGGGGTCCGCCGTGCGCAACTGGAAGCCAGGCGACCGCGTGGTGGTGCACTGCAACCACGTCGACGACCAGGACCCGTCTGCTCACGACGACTCGATGCTCGCCGCCAACCAGCGCATCTGGGGCTTCGAGACGAACTTCGGCGGCCTGGCCGACCTGTCGGTCGTGAAGGCCAACCAGCTGATGCCCAAGCCGGAGCACCTCACGTGGGAGGAGGCCGCGGTCAACGGCCTGTGCGCCTCCACCAGCTACCGGATGCTCGTGGGCAACCACGCCGCTCCGATGCGCCAGGGCGAGTCCGTGTTCGTCTGGGGCGCCACCGGCGGCATCGGCGCCTACGCCATCCAGCTGGTGCTCAACGGCGGCGGCATCCCGGTGGGGGTCGTGTCGAGCCCCGAGCGGGTGAAGCTGCTCGAGGCGATGGGCTGTGAGAACGCCATCGATCGCGCCGCCGAGGGCTACAAGTTCTGGAGCGACGAGCAGACCCAGGACGAGGGCGAGTGGCGCCGGCTCGGCAAGAAGGTGCGCAGCCTCATCGGCGAGGACCCCGACATCGTCTTCGAGCACCCCGGTCGCTCGACGTTCGGCGCCTCGGTGTTCATCACCAAGCGCGGCGGCACGATCGTCACCTGCGCCGCCACCTCGGGCTACATGCTCGAGTACGACAACCGCCACCTCTGGATGAAGCTGAAGAGGATCGTGTCGTCGCACTTCGCCAACTACCAGGAGGCGTGGAACATGAACCGCCTCATCTCACGCGGAGCCATCCAGCCCGTCATGTCGGCCGCCTACGACCTCGAAGAGGTCGGCGACGCCGCGCTGCTCGTCCACCAGAACAAGGCCGAGGGCAAGCTGGCCGTGCGCTGCCTGGCCCCGTCCGCCGGCCTCGGCATCACCGACCCGGAGAAGCGCGAGGCGATCGGTGAGGACAAGATCACCCTGTTCCAGCGCCACGCCCGAGGAGAGCTCTGATGACCAGCGGACTGCTCACTGAGATCGACCACGTTGCCATCGCGGTCAAGGACCTGGAGGCGGCCATCGCCTACTACAAGGCGGCGTTCGGCGCGGAGGTGGAGCACCGGGAGATCGTCGACAGCGACGGCGTGGAGGAGGCCCTCATCAAGGTGGCCGACTCCTACATCCAGCTCACCGCCGCCACCCGTCCCGATTCGCCGATCGCCAAGTCGATCGAGAAGCGCGGCGAGGGCCTGCACCACATCGGCTACCGGGTGGACGACTGCCAGGTCGCGCTCGACGCGATGATCGCGGCCGGCGCCACCCCGATCGACAAGGCGCCCCGGCCCGGCAGCCGCGGCACCACGGTGGCCTTCGTGCACCCGAAGGGCAGCTTCGGCACCCTGATCGAGCTGGTCCAGGAGTAGCAGCGGCCTGCGGCCGCCCAACGGCATGGTCGGCTGCGCCGACTGCCTTCTGTTCCGGCCGAGCAACCTCGCTCGCTCGGGCTCGGCCGGGACTGGGCGGGTGGCTTCGCAACCCGCCCAGCCGGGGCAATCAGGTCGGGCCGAGGGCGGTGATCCAGGCGGTCGACACGGCCTCCACCTGGGCGGGGTCGTTGCCCTCGACCAGGATCACGACGCCTAGGTGG
>DATCYI010000050.1:0-1905 GCA_036570385.1 Acidimicrobiales bacterium
GCCAGCACGAGAGGGTCGTCCAGCTCCGCCCCGGCGAGCACAGCCGCCAGCCGGCGACCACCGTCGCTTCGATCACGGAGCTGCATCGGCGACCTCCCTCACGAGCCCGCTACCCGCGACCCCGGCGATCCGATACGGCCGGGCGACGGCGGTGGGTCAGGGCCCCGACCGCAGAGGGGGTGCCTTCAGCACCTCAGGAGGACGGGGCGACCGCCGGCGGGCGGGGGATGTCGCACGTGTTGGCGCCCGCGGCACGCTCGGCACGCGCGTCGACGTAGCCGGCGGAGATGTCCTCGAGCGGAACGTCGTCGAGCTGGATCGCCACGTCGCCGAACGCGAGGGTCTGGTCGCGCATTCGATCGAAGTCGATGGCGTCCTCGCCGAACGATGGCGCCCACAGCGACCACGGACCGCTGATGCCTGCGATGGTCGGGATGAGGATCCCGTGGAAGTTCGTGCCGAGCCCGCCCTGCGAGCAGATGCTCGGCACCTGCTCGTCGGAGGGCAGGCCGACGCCCTTGATGACGACGGTGTGGGCGAGCGAGCGCCGCTCGACGGCCGCGACCGACGCCTCCACGAGGGCCGGGCTCTCCTCGGGTGCGGACCAGGCGAACAGGTCGGCCTCACCGGTGAGCTCCAGCTCGCCATCAGGCGCCCCCTCGATGGGCAGGATCTCGCGAGAACCGAGGTGCTCGAGGGCCATCACGAAGGCCACCGTGCCCTCCTCGAAGTCCGCGTCGAGCTGCTCGCCGTAGCGGAAGGTGCCGTCGCCCGAGTAGCCGAGGTGGTTGCTCGTGAGCGCGAACTGGACGTCGCGAGCCCGGCACTCGACCGGGAGCGAGCCGAGGTAGCGCGCTAGGGCGATGGCCGCGATGCTGCCGTTCTCCTGGACCCAGTTGACGCTGTCGGTGTTGGTGTTGACGATGATGCGCTCGCGAGATCCGCCGGGCAGGGTGGCGATCAGGTTGCGGGTGGGGGCCTTGTCCCACTTGGCCCGGACGATGACGTCGGCTTCGCCTCCGGCAGCCGCGAGGGTGCGGACCTCCTCGGCGCGATCGCTGCCGACGAACACCGCGGGCAGCAGGTACTGGGTGCCGCTGTGGGGGTCCCAGTAACCACGGAGCTGGTCGGTCGGCGCGTCCCAGAGGATGACGAGGCCGGCCGCTCCCGCCTTGCCGGCGTCGGTGAGCATCTCGTCGAGCGGGCGCAGGGAGGGCCTGGCGTACTCGCCCGTGGTGTCGATGTCGTCGGTGACGAGGTGACCGATGGTCTCGAACACCGACGTGGGGATCGTTGACGCGGTGACCTCTTGGACCACGATCTTCCCAGCGACGTCGGCGGCCGTGATCGGCTCCCCGGGCGGGAGGTAGACGAGCGGTCCGCGCACGCCTTCGTCACCCGTGGGCAGGGAGAAGGGCACGGCACCGATGACCTCGATGTCGCGCTCCGCTCCGGCGTCGTCCACCGTCAAGCCGCCTGCCGCGGCGAGGTCACGTCCCGGGGTGCTCCCCTCCGCCTCTGGGGTCGGCTCCCACCGATCCATCTCGTACTCGTCCCACTCGACCTCCATGCCCGGCACCTCGGCCAGCATCTCGCCGAGCCAGTCGAGCGAGGCCTCGTGCTGCTCGCTGCCGGGCGAGCGAAGGCCGAGCTCGTTGAACTCGGCCAGGAGGTCGCGCATCTCGTCGGCGGCCATGAAGTCGGCTTCGTCGACCTCGGTGGGACACGACGTCACCGCGTCGGCGGCCGTCGTCGACGTCGATACATCGGGCGCGGCGCCCTCGTCCTCGTCAGAGCTGCACGCACCCGCCAGCAGTAGCAGAGTGAGAGCTGCCGCGGTCGCAGTGGTGGCCCGGCGTCGACGGTGGGAGCGCGTGCCGCGCTGCAGGTCCTCGGTCATGAGAT
>DATCYI010000051.1:0-16465 GCA_036570385.1 Acidimicrobiales bacterium
CGCTCGCGCGCACACGCTCAGCTCAGCACCGTGGCGGAGCCCCGGGAACGGCGCGGGCATATCGTTCGCGAGGTGGACGCCCGCCGGGTCGATGAACGGGACGGCAGCTGGGAAGACCGCTCACCCCGGTTCCGGGTGTACCTGTTCGTTCGCGGCGGCGGGGGCGACTACTCGGGCACGGACACGTGGGACCTCTCTGGAGTCGATGTCCTGGATGCGATCCGTTGGGCGCAGGATCAGGCTGGCGATGAAGGCCTCTACGCGCTCGCCCTCGTGCGTGATGAGCCCGAATCGGATCCATCCCGAGGGCTCGTCTGGCTGGTGGGGATGGACTGGTTCGACAGCGTCGACGGAGACCCCGAGCGGCAACGGATCAAGGACAGGATGATCGCCCGCCGTGGACGAAAGGTCGTCTCAGACGAGCCGCTCTGACTCAAGGCACCGCCCGCGCTCGCGGCCGGTCACTCGCGCGTGGCTTGGAGGGTGAAGGTGTGGGGGACCCGCCAGGGGCGATCGGCTAGGCGCAGCTCACCGGGGTGATCGGGGTGGGGCATGGAGCAGGCGCTGCGAGCCGCCGGATTGGGCATCCGCGCGCGGCTCGCAGGGGTGGGGTTCACTGGGGCCTGGTGACCTTCCGGGCGAACCACACCTCCGCGAGCGAGCGCGACGGGCTTTGCCCCAGCGCCCCGGAGACTGCGCCCTCGGCACCGGTTCGGTTGTCACGACGATCCTTGGGGGCTCCTTGACCGATCTCTTCGCCGACGCGGCGCGCACCAGCGCGCCGGACACCCTCACCGCCACCCGGATGGTGCTGGACACGTCGGTGCTCATCTCCGATCCGGACTGCATCACCGCCTTCCCGGGGGCCGACACCGTCATCCCGCTGGTGGTCGTAGAGGAGCTCGACCAGCACAAGTCCCGGCTCGACGACGTCGGCCGGGCCGCCCGCTCGGTGATCCGGGCGATCGAGGAGCTGCGGGTCGCCAACGGCGGCGACATCCGCACCGCGGTCGCGCTCCCCCACGGGGGCACGCTGCGCATCGAGACCAACGGTCTGCACCTCAACGAGATCCGCGAGCACGGGCTCGACCCGTCGAGGAACGACAACCGCATCCTCGCCGCCTCGCTGGGCCAGGCCGCCCACGGCCGCACGGTCGTCGTGTCGAACGACGCCGCGCTGCGCATCAAGGCCGCGCAGCTCGGCCTGGAGGCGATGGAGCACCACCGCCTGCGCGGTCGGGTCGCGGTCGACCGGCCCGTCGGCTGGTCGACCATCGAGGTCAGCGCTGCGACCATCGACCTCTTGTACTCAGAGTCGGCGGGGCTCGGGATCGCCGAGCTCGACGAGCCCGACGCCACCCGCCTCGCGGTCGACCTCACGGAGCGCTACGCCGTGCTGCGGGCCGGAAGCCAGTCGGTGCTGGTGCGCCACGAGGATGGCGAGCTCAGCGCCATGCAGCGGGTGCCCGAGCCGTGGGGGCTGCGTCCCCGGGCCAAGGAGCAGCAGTTCGCCCTCGACCTGCTCCTCGACCCCGACATCAGGGTGGTCGCCCTCGACGGCATGGCCGGCACCGGCAAGACGATCCTCGCCCTCGCCGCCGGCCTCGACCAGGTGATCGAGTCGAACCTCTACGACAAGGTCGCCGTGTATCGACCGGTCGTGCCGGTCGGCAAGGCCGAGCTCGGGTTCCTGCCGGGCACGCTCGACGAGAAGCTCGACCCCTGGATGATCGCGGTCCACGACGCGCTCGTCGCGCTCACCGAGCGCCGCAGCCACGCCGACGCTCGCGCCGTGATGGACGAGCTGACGGAGCGCGACAAGCTCAGCCTCGAGGCCGTCACCTACCTCCGGGGCCGATCCCTGCAGGGCACCTACGTGCTGGTCGACGAGGCCCAGAACCTCGAGCCGACGACTCTGAAGACCATCCTCACCCGAGTCGGCGAGGGCACGAAGGTCGTGTTCACCGGCGACACGAGCCAGATCGACGCGCCCTACCTGTCGGAGCACAACAACGCCGTGTCGGTGCTCATCGACGCCTTCGAGGGCGAGGCCTGCTTCGGCCACGTGCGCCTGTCGCACTGCGAGCGCTCAGAGGTCGCGTCGCTCGCCGCCACCCGGCTCTGACCATCCACCAGTGCCGCGCGCGGCATACATAGCCTCGGTTCGCAACGCGACGAGTGGGGGCGCGATGCGCAACCGGGTGCCCGTCTACGGGCTCGACATCGAAACCGACACGACCGTCGACGGGCTCGACCCTGCCGTCGCATCCGTGCTCACGGTGGCGCTGGTCGGGCCACTGACCGAAGAGGTCTTCACCGGACCTGAGGGCTCGCTGCTGGCGGAGCTCGACGCCCGGCTCGGCGAGCTGCAGCCCGGCGTCGTGGCGACGTGGAACGGCGCCGCGTTCGACCTGCCCTTCATCGCCGACCGCGCCGCGCTGCACGGTCTGCCGCTCGGGCTGCGCCTCCAGCTCGACCCCACCATCGCCTCCCGGCACGCACCGCTGCCCGGCCACCGCGGGTCGTACCGCGCCCGCTGGTACCGCCACGCCCACCTCGACGCGTACCGCGTCTACCGCGGCGACGTCGGACCGGCCCTGCGCATCTCCTGCTCGCTGAAGTCGATCGCGCGCTTCGTCGGCCTCGCCCCGATGGAGGTCGACCGCGAGCGGATCCACGACCTCACGAACGAGGCCCTGCACGCCTACGCCGCCAGCGACGCCCGCCTCGCTCGCATCCTGGCCGAGCGGCGCTGGGCCACCGCGTCGCGCTGCATCGACCGCCTCGTCGAGGCACCGGCCGCCATCTCGGCCTAGCTCTGCCGGGGGCCAGATCGGCCCTTCCCCGCCCCGACGAGCCGTGAGAGCCTGTTGGCACGCGCCTGGGCGCGCATCGCGGTCACCGGATCGCCTCACCGACCTCCACGTCTGCGAGGTGATCCATGCGATCTCCCCTGTCCGCCCGTCGGCTGCGCTCACGGCCCCCGCGCCACGACCGGCTCGAGCCCCTGGCTCGCTTCATCGACCTCACCACCGCCGGTGAGGAGCACCACTTCGTGGTGTACGTCGAGGGCCACGAGCGCCCCGACGACGAGGACCTCGAGCTGGGCATGCTCCCGCTCGAGCCCGACGTCCACCCCTTCGACGAGCTGGCCGGGTTCGTCGCTCCCGACTCGTGGTCCGCCATGGGGCTGCGCACGGTCGGCACCGCCACCTACCTCGACGACCCCACTCGCGTCCCCGAGCCGGTCGCCTCGACGGTGCTGCTCGACCGGCACGGTCGTGGTGTCTCGGTCCTGCGGCGGGGCGACCGCACCGAGGTGGTCGACGCCGCGGGCGACGGCACCCTGCCCGACTCGTGCCGGCGGGCCCTGGGCCGGGCCACTGCACCGGCGCCGCCCAGCACGACGATCGTGTGGACCCTGGCGTGGCTCGACCGCCTCCTGGAGACGTGGTCCGACCTCGCCACCAGGCGAAGCCTGCGCTGCTTCGCGGAGCTGGCCCGGCGCCACCCGGCCTTCGATGACGCTCCACCCCAGCCCTCGGTGCTCGACGACCCGATCGCCCTCGTGGGCAGCGCCCGCGAGCTGGCCGCAGCCTGGTCGTGGCAGCGCCTGCGCCACGAGCCTGCCCGCATCCCGCTGCCCGGCGCCGACCTGCCGGAGCTGATCACCGCGTGGATGGACGACGGCTTCTACGCCCGCTGGGCGATGGGCTCGTTCCCGCCGCTGCCGCAGCTGACCGGCGACCTCGCGGCGCTGCTCGGCGAGCCCATGGGGCGCCAGCTCCAGGAGGCGGTGCTGTCGATCCTCGAGAGCGCCGACGGTTGAGCGAGCAGCTAGCCCAGCGCCCCGGCGCGGCGCAGGTCGGCCAGGTGCTCGGCGTCGTAGCCGAGCACGTCGACGAGCACCTCCTCCGTGTGCTCGCCGAGCGTCGGTGCCCTCGTGGGGAGCGGGAGCTCCTCGTCGGGCAGCTTCACGGGCGATGGCAGCTGGTCGGCGCCCACGCGCTCGCGGGGGATCCACGGCATGCGCTCCTGGAACTGCGGGTCGTCGGCGAGGGTGCGCGGGGTGTTCACAGGGGCAATCGGCACGTCGGCGCGGTCGGCCAGCGCCAGCCACTCGGCCGTGGTGCGCCCCTCGAAGATCCGGGCGAGCTCGCGGCGCAGCTCGGTGTCGCCCCTGGCGTGGTCGGCGTACTGCGAGCCGGGGTGCGCCTCGAAGAGGTCGACCCGGTCGATCGCCTCGCACAGGTTCCGCCACAGCTCGCGCTCGGAGGCCATGAGCAGCACGTGCCCGTCGGACGTGGCGTAGAGCTGGTAGCGCACGCCGCCGCGCATGCCGGCGGTCCCCGGCGCTCGTCGCTCGTAGTCGTCGGCCGGGTTCCCGGTGACCTCGTCGTCAGGCCGCTCGTAGGCGCGCCAGGTCTCGCTGCGCAGCCAGTCCATGGCCGCAGCGGCGTCCGACTGGGCCACGTCGATCCTGCACGGCCGGCCCGTGGCGCGGGCCCGGGTGATGCCCGCCAGCACGCCGAGCGCGCCGAAGAGCGGCCCGGCGTGCATCCCCACAGAAGGGTGCTCGGGCATGTCGCAGAAGCCGTCTTCGGTGACCTCCGGCGCCACCAGCCCGGCCCACACGTCGTAGGCGATGCCGTGGCTCGGCAGGTCCTTGTACGGACCCGTCGACCCGTAGCCCGAGATGGTGCAGAACACGATGCTGGGGTTGACGGCCCGGCAGGCCTCGTAGCCCACGCCCCTGCGCTCGAGTCCGCCCGGGCGCATCGCCTCGATCACCGCGTCAGCACCCCGGACGAGGTCGAGGAACACCTCGCGGCCACCGTCGGTGCGGAGATCGAGCACCACAGACCGCTTGCCCCGGCTGATGTGGAGGTGCATGAGCGAGGTGCCCTCGACGATGGGCCACGTCGTCTCCCGGAGGTAGTCGCCGGAGGGCGGCTCCACCTTGATGACGTCGGCACCGAGGTCGGCGAGCGTGGTCGTCAGCGCGCCGGGCCCGAGCATCGAGCACTCCACGATGCGGACGCTGGCGAGCGGCGTCGGGGGCGTGTCGCTCATGCAGCCCGGATGATCCCACAACACCTGACGACCCGTCAGGAAACGCTCGCCGAGCAGGAACGAGACTCGGCTGTGTCGTAAATCACATCGATGAATGTTGCGATCCTGTTGCGCTGCCGTCATCCTTTCGTCACTCAACTGCCGCATTCGTGCGCGGCCCGCCCCTCGTGCGCTGAGCTCCCCCCAACCCCTGTTTCGGAGCGCGCGCGTCCACGCTCCCCAGGAGGACCCCCTGATGCTCGGGACTGAACACCCGCCCAGTACGACCCGCTCGCCGCGCCTGGCGCGCCGAGCGCTCACCACCGCCTGCGCCGCAGTCGGCGCCATCGCCCTTCCCATCGGCCTCGTAGCCGCCACCGCCGGCAGCACCGAGACCACCGCCCCGACCAGCGGCGAGACCACGACATCGTTCCTGCACACCGAGCTGGTGCGCTCCCTCGCCGAGGCCGAACCGGTCCCGTTCGCCGACCCGGCCGTCGCCGAGGCCGCGACGACCACGACCGCCCCCTCCGCCACGACCGCCGCACCCCCGGCCCCCACGACCACCGTGGCACCCACCACCACCACCACCACCACGACCGCCCCGCCGCCTCCTCCCCCGCCCCCTGCGCCCGCCCCCGCGCCTGCGGCAGCGCCGGCCACCGGCGGCAGCGGCTACTCGGATCCCGCCAACCCCGCAGCATGGGACCGACTCGCCCAGTGCGAGTCCGGCGGCAACTGGGCCAGCAACACGGGCAACGGCTACTACGGCGGCATCCAGTTCTCCCTCGCCTCCTGGCAGGCCGTCGGCGGCACGGGCTACCCCCACCAGGCCTCCCGCGACACCCAGATCGCCATGGGTCAGCGCCTCCACGCCCAAGGCGGCTGGGGCCACTGGCCCGGCTGCTCCCGCCAGCTCGGGTACTGATTCGTTTCGTCCTCGCTCGCCCTTCGGGCGAGCTGCGGCGATGTTGCGGCCGCCCTTCGGGGCGGCCGCTGCCGTTGGCGGGGCCAACGGCGAGGGGCTCGGGGGTGGCCGAGCCACCCCTCGCGATGTCGGCGGCCCTGGCCGCCGAACGAGGGGGTCGGGACGACCTCCCTCGTGCTCCCTTTCCTCGTCGCCCGGCTACAGCGCCTTGGGGGTACTCAGTACCTCAGGCCGGGGGCCTTGGTCTTGAAGACGTCGGTGGCTAGGTGTTCGCCGAGCTTGGTGGCGTCCCAGCGGTGGCCCTGGTTGGAGATCTTGGGGCCCTCGGACCAGCCCTGCATCCACACGATGTCCTCGGCCACCGCTCGGATCACCTGGCCCGTGACGTGCTGGCTCTCGTCGCTGGCCAACCAGGCGACGAGCGGCGACGAAACGGCCGGGTCCATCCGGTTCCACTCCTCGTCGGGCACCTCGTCGGCCTCGATCACCGGCGGGGCGCCCGGCATCGTCGCCGTGATGCGGGTGGCGGCCGCCGGGCCCACCGCGTTCACGGTCACCCCGAGCTTGTAGAGCTCGAGCGAGAGCGTCTGCGTGAACCCCACGATGCCGGCCTTGGCCGTGGCATAGCTCGTCTGACCGAAGTTGCCGACGAGCCCGGCGCCAGAGGTGGTGTTGATCACCCGACCGGTCAGCGACTCGCCGGCCCTGACCCGGTCCCGCCAGTGCTTCGCCGCGTGGTGCGAGGGCGACCACGCTCCCTTCAGGTGGACCCTGATCACCGCGTCGAAGTCGACTTCCGACATGTTCCAGATCGCCGCGTCCCGCACGATGCCGGCGTTGTTGACGAGCACGTCGAGATGCCCGTACTCCTCGACGGCCTGGGCGACCATGCGCCCGGCGGAGTCGTGGTCGGCCACGTCGTCGTAGCTGGCGACAGCGGTGCCGCCCCGTTCGCGGATCAGCTCGACGGTGAGGTCGGCTGCCTTCTGATCGGCGCCGTCGCCGGTGACAGACGTGCCGAGGTCGTTGACGACGACGCTGGCGCCATGGCGGGCCAGCTCCAGCGCGTGGGCTCGCCCGATGCCGTGCCCTGCGCCGGTGACGATCGCGACCTTGCCCTCAAGTAGTGCCATGGGGAGATCCTGCTCCGTCGTGGCGGCTCACGCCGACGCGGCTCCGAAGCGGGAGCGCAGCTCGAACTTGAGGACCTTGCCGGTGGGGTTCCGGGGCAGCACGTCGACGATCTCGAGGCGCTCCGGCAGCTTCTGCGTCATGAGGCCCTGCTCGCGTGCCCACGTGGCGAGGTCGGGCAGGCTCGGCGGCGCCGCCGGGTCAGCGGGCACGACCACCGCGCAGACGCGCTCGCCGGTGCGGTCGTCGGGGACGCCGATCACTGCTATGTCGGCGACGTCGGGGTGCCCGAAGAGCAGGTCCTCCACCTCCTTGGCGGACACGTTCTCCATGTTGCGGATGATGATGTCCTTCACCCGACCGGTGATCGTGAGCATGCCCTCGGCGTCGAGACGACCGAGGTCGCCGGTGCGGAACCAGCCGTCCTCGTCGAACGCCTCGGCGTCGAGCGACGAGTCGAGGTAGCCCTTCATCATCTGTGGCGCCTTGGCCCGTATCTCCCCCTCCTCGCCGATGCCGGCCTCCTTGCCCTCGAGGGTGACGATCCGCAGCTGGGTGGTTCCGGTGGCGCGGCCCTCGGTGTTGGCCAGGTGCTCGTCGGAGTCGCGGACCGATGCCATCGCGATGATCGGTGCTTCGGTGAGCCCGTAGCCCGACACGATGCCGACGCCGCCCATCTCCGCCTTGATGTCGTAGTGGAGCTGCGGCGGCTTGGCCGCGCCGCCACCGCAGTAGACGCGCACGCTCGGGAACAACCGCTCGCCAGCCGGCAGCTGGCGCTGGGCGGCCAGGTACGCCATGTGGAAGGGCGTGCCTGCGCCCGCCATCGTGACCTCGTGCTCGCGGATCAGCTCCACGGTGCGCTGCGGGTCGAAGCGCTCGATGTAGACGGTCGGGTAGCCCACCACCAGTGCGCTGAAGAGCCAGCCGGCGCCGCCGATGTGGGTGAAGGGGAACACGACGGCGTTGCGGTCGCGCTCGGTGACCTCGAGGCACGCGTTCATGCCGAGCGCGCCGGCGAGGATCGTACGGTCGGTGTGCTGAGCGCCCTTCGGGTCGGCGGTGGTGCCCGAGGTGAAGAAGTACCAGCGCACCTCGTCGATCGAGGGATCGGGCGGGGGCGGCAGCGCGGCCGGGTCGCCCTGCGGCAGCGCCTTGTCGCACACCAGCACGTCGAGCGACCCGCCTTCCGCGTCCACCTCGGCGGCGATCGACCGCGCCATCGACTCGAAGTCGAACCCGGCCCAGGTCGAGGGGACGACCAGCAGCTTGGAGCGGGCCTGACGCACGACGAAGCCGACCTCGCGCTCGCGGTAGATCGGCAGCATCGGGTTCTGGATGGCGCCGAGGCGGGCGAGCGCGAGCACGAGGATCTTCGACTCGAGCCAGGTGGGCAGCTGCCAGGACACGACGTCGCCGGGGCCGACGCCGAGCCGGTGCAGCCCCG
Organism: Acidimicrobiales bacterium; assembly: GCA_036570385.1. Classification (GTDB taxonomy): domain Bacteria; phylum Actinomycetota; class Acidimicrobiia; order Acidimicrobiales; family VFJN01; genus VFJN01. The sequence goes on from DATCYI010000051.1 coordinate 8,559, forward strand.
CCGCCGCCCGCTCGGCCGACGTCCGCACCTCGCCCCACGTGAGCGTGCGCCCGTCCTCGTCGACCGCCGCCAGCTCGTCAGGAGAGGCGGCGGCCCGCCTCTCGACCAGCTCCCAGAGCGACCCCCCGTCAACTTCAGCCACAGTCACACCCCCATAGGACCAAGCCCACCTGACACCCCGTCAGAACCTACCCGCCCCCACCCGCCACCGCGCCCCACCCGTAATCGTGCAGAAGCCACACACATCGTGTCGTTAGCGCACGATCACGAGAGGACGCCGCCCGGTCAAGGTCAAGGTCAAGGTCAAGGGCGCGGCGAGGCGGGCGATGTCGCGCATCAGGCTCCACGCCTGCTCCCGCTCGTCTGCTGGGTGGGTTCGGGGCATCAGTGCACGCCACACGTGCACCCATGCCCCCAACCCCACCGCAGCCCGAGGTTGAGGGCACCAATGCACGCCACACGTGCACCCACGCCCCCAACCCCACCGCAGCCCGAGGTTGAGGGCACCAATGCACGCCACACGTGCACCCATGCCCCCAACCTCGAGGGGGGCTATCCGAGCGAAGCGAGCGGTGGGGGGTGCGGGGGGCGGAGGCTCCGCCGGAGCCCCCTGCCCGCGGAGGGGCGGCTCCGCCGACCCCGGAGCAGAAAGCAATCAGCGATGGCCGCCCATAGGGCGGCCATCACAAGACGAACTCGCCGCAGCTCGCCCGAAGGGCGAGCGAGGACGAACCTACGCCTCGTCCAGTGCGCCGAAGGCGGCGGCGATGTCTTCGACCATCTCCGCTTCGGTGCTCTCGATGGAGAGGGACGCGACCCGCAGGGTGGTGAGCAGGCCGAGCCAGGCGCCGAAGAGGAGGTCCTGCTCGCCGAGGCGCTGCTGGAGCACGTCGACGGACGGGCGGATGCCGCCGGCGGTGGCGCCGGCCGCGGTGAGGATGTCGGTGAGCAGCTCGAGGCGGTGCTCGGGGACGGCACCGTCGAGGGCGAGCTGGGCGAGGAGCTCGGCGAGGTCGAAGGCCTCGTCGGTGACGGCGACCATGCGACGCAGCGCGATGGCCGACGCCTCGAGCAGCACCGAGGCGACAGGGCCGGCGCCGTGCTCGCTCACTCCCGTCCCGATGACGGCCGCCGCCCGCTCGGGCTCCTGCTCGAGGATCTGCAGCTCCAGCGCTTCGCGCAGCATGACGGGAAGGTCCATCGAGCCAGGCTACCGACGAGCGCGAACTCTGAGTGTCCGGGCGCTTACGTGATCGTTGACAGATCGCGGGTTCGGTCGTAGGTTCGCAGCAACTTGTGGAAGCGCTTCCACGCTTCCTCCGGGGCCAAGGGTCAGGGGCTACGGATGTGGCGACCATCGCGGATGTGGCACGTCGAGCGGGAGTTGGGTTGGGCACCGTGTCGCGTGTCCTCAACGGCAGCCCGCAGGTTCGCGACGAGACCAGAGCCCGCGTCCTCACGGCCATCGAGGAGCTCGACTACCGCCCCAACCCGCTCGCTCGGGGCCTCTCCCTCGGCCGCAGCCACACGCTCGGCGTGGTCGTCCCCTTCTTCACCCACCCCTCTGCGGTGGCCCGCCTCCAAGGCGTCGTCGCTGCCCTCGATGGCAGCCGCTACGACCTCGTGCTCTTCAACGTCGCGTCGCCTGCTCACCGAGACGAGCACTTCGCGGCGCTCACCCGGCGAGACCGAGCGGACGGGCTCCTGGTGATGTCGCTGCCCGCACCCGCCCACGACCTCGAGCGGCTGGTCACGTCCCGCGTCCCGGTGGTGCTCGTCGATGCGTACGGCCCGGGCGTGCCGTGCGTCGTCACCGACGACGTCTCCGGTGGGCGCTTGGCCACCGAGCACCTCGTGGCCCTCGGCCACCGTCGCATCGGCTTCATCGGCGACGATCCCGAGAACCCGTTCGGGTTCGTGGCCAGCGCGGCACGCCAGGACGGCTGCGAGGCGGTGCTGGCCGAGCACGGTCTGGAGCTCGATCCGGAGCTGGTCCGCCACGGCCCCCACGACCGCGAGATCGCCGAGCAGCTGGCCACCGAGCTGCTGTCGCTGCCCGAGCCGCCCACCGCGATCTTCGCCTCGTCAGATGTCCAGGCCCTCGGTGCGCTGGCCGCAGCGACGGCGCAGGGCCGCTCCGTCCCCGCGGATCTCTCGGTCGTCGGCTTCGACGACATCGAGCTGTCGTCCTACGCCCGCCTCACGACCGTGCGCCAGCCGCTCTTCGACAGCGGCTTCCTCGGGGCAAGCCTGCTGCTGGAAGCCCTCGAAGGTGCCACTCCCCCACCTCCCGTCGTGCACGAGCTCCCGGTCGAGCTGGTGGAGCGGGCCACCACCGGACCCAACGTCACAACCGAGCAAGGGAGCGGCCGCCGTGGCTGAGATCGTCCTCGCAGACGTCTGGAAGGTCTATCCGGGCGGCGACACCCCGGCGGTGAAGGCGATCGACCTCCACATCGAGGACGGCGAGTTCATCGTCTTCGTCGGTCCCTCGGGCTGCGGCAAGACCACCGCGCTGCGGATGGTCGCCGGGCTCGAGACGATCACGAAGGGCACCGTGAGCATCGGCGGCCGGGTCGTGAACGACGTTCCTCCCAAGGAGCGCGACATCGCGATGGTGTTCCAGAACTACGCGCTCTACCCCCACATGACCGTGTTCGACAACATGGCGTTCGGGCTGAAGCTGCAGGGCATCCCGAAGGACGAGATCACCACCAGGGTGCAGGAGGCCGGCCGCATCCTCGGGCTCGGAGACCTGCTGCAGCGCAAGCCCAAGGCCCTCTCCGGCGGCCAGCGCCAGCGGGTGGCGATGGGCCGGGCCATCGTCCGCAAGCCGCAGGCGTTCCTGATGGACGAGCCGCTGTCGAACCTCGATGCCAAGCTCCGAGTGCAGACCCGCTCCGAGATCGCCCGCATCCAGCGCGACCTCGGCGTCACCACGATCTACGTCACCCACGACCAGACCGAGGCCATGACCATGGGCGACCGCGTGGCCGTCCTGCGCAAGGGCGAGCTCCAGCAGGTCGCCTCGCCCCAGACCCTCTACGACGAGCCGGTCAACCTGTTCGTCGCCGGCTTCATCGGGTCGCCCGCCATGAACATCTTCGACGCCCAGCTCGTGGCCCACGGCGACGGCCTCGCCGTCTCCTTCGGCGGCTTCACCCTGCCTCTGCCCGCGACCTTCGTGGCCGAGCACGAGGCGCTGCGGGCCCACCTGGGCCAGACCATCGTCCTGGGCATCCGCCCTGAGGACATGGAAGACGCGGCGCTGGAGCCCGATGCTCCGGCCGAGCGCCGCATCCGCTCCGTCGTCGAGCTGCGGGAAGCCCTCGGCTCCGACGTGCTCGTCCACTGCAGCATCGATGCGCCGCCGGCAATGAGCAAGGACGCCCAAGAGCTCGCGGCTGAGATCGACCAGAGCACCGTCGACCAGACGCGCGAGCGGGCGTCGGCCGGCACCACCACGCTCATCGCCCGCCTCAACCCCCGCACGGCGGTCCACAAGGGCGACCCGGTGGAGCTCGTCGTCGACACCGAGCGCCTCCACTTCTTCGACCCGGCGAGCGGCTCGAACATCTGCCACCCGACGGGCACCTGAGCTACGGCCAAACAGAGCTACGGCACAACCCTGCAACCAAGGAGAAACAGCACATGCGATTGCGACGACTGATGGTCCCGCTCCTCGCCTTCGCCCTCATCGCGGGGGCGTGCGGCGATGACGACGACGGAGACGAGGGCACCCAGAGCGAGGACACCGGTGGCGGTGGCGGAGACGACAGCGGCCGCGTGGTCCTGCTCACCGCCATGGAGCCCGAGGAGGTCTCGGCAGTTCAGTCCATCTTCGACGACATGATCAACGCCGACGCCGACTACGAGGCCGAGGTCGAGGCTGCCGGCAACTTCGAGGAGCAGCTCCAGATCCGGGCCGAGGGCGGCACCCTCGACCTGGCCGCCGTGCCGCAGCCCGGAGCGGTGAGGCAGCTCGCGGCCGACGGCAGCATCGTGGCGCTCGAGGACCTCGGCTTCGACATCGCCGAGCTCGAGGAGATGTTCGGCGAGTACTTCCTCTCGCTGGGCGAGTACGAGGGCAAGCACTACGGCGTGCCCACCAACATCAACCTCAAGAGCATGGTCTGGTACCCGAAGGACGACTTCGACGCCGCCGGCTACGAGGTCCCCGACACCTGGGACGACCTGATCGCCCTCAGCGACAAGATCGTCGCTGACGGCAGCAACCCCTGGTGCATCGGGTTCGAGAGCGAGGGTGCCACCGGCTGGCCCGCCACCGACTGGATGGAGGACCTGGTCCTGCGCACCGCCGGGGTCGACACCTACGACCAGTGGGTGAACCACGAGATCCCCTTCGACGACCCCGCCATCAAGGAGGCGGCCGAGCGCTTCGGTGAGATCCTCTTCACCGACGAGTACGTGCTCGGCGGCGCCGCGGCCACCGCCGACCTCGCCTTCGGTGACGCTCCCGGTCCGCTCTTCCAGGACCCGCCCGGGTGCTACCTGCACCGCCAGGCCAGCTTCATCAACTCCTTCTTCGGCAACTTCGACGAGGATGCCGAAGCAGGTACGGACTACGACTGGTTCCCGCTGCCCCCCATCGACCAGGAGGGCACCCTCTTCGCCGGTGAGTTCACGGTGGTGGGCTCGAACCGTCCCGAGGTGAAGGACTTCCTCGACCAGTTCATCGGGCAGGAGGTCCAGTGCGCGATGGGCGGCACGGAGGCTTCGTCTCGCATCTCGCCCAACATCGAGGTGGGCCCGGACTGCTACGCCAACGACATCCTGGCTGACGCTTCCGTCGTCCTCACCGATGCGCTGGAGAACGACACCGGCCGGTTCGACGCCTCGGACATGATGCCGCCCGAGGTCGGGTCCGGCACCTTCTGGACCGGGATGATCGACTACGTCCGCGGCGGTCCCGACTCCCTCGACGGCGTTCTGGCGGCGATCGAGGCCAGCTGGCCCGCCGGCTGACGTTGAGCACCTGAGATGACCAACGGCTCCGAGCAGCAGACGACAGCGACCGTTCCGGCGAACGCCGAAGCGGGACGCGCCCTGAAGCTGCTCGGAGCCGTGGTCGTGCTCGTCGGCCTCCCACTGCTCGTGCAGTGGGCGTTCGACTTCACGAAGGATCGCGACGCAAACCGGTTCGCCATCGTGGGCGTGGCCATCGTCCTCGGCGTGCTCGGCGTGTTCGCGCTGTTCTGGGTCATGGACCAGATCGTCGACCGCCTCCCCCGGGGCTGGCGGGAGACGGCCCGGCCGTACGTCTTCGTGGGCCCCGCGCTGGTGGTCCTGTCCGTGTTCCTCATCTATCCGGTGGTGAACACGCTCTTGCTGTCCTTCAAGGACCGGCGCGGCGACAGCTGGGTCGGGCTCGACAACTTCGAGTTCGTCTTCACCGACCCCTCGATGCTCCGCTCGCTGCGGAACACCTCGCTGTGGATAGTCGTCGTCCCAGCGCTCGCCCTGGTCATCGGCTTGGTCTTCGCCACCCTCGCCGACCGCCTGCAACGTGGCGAGTCGGTCGCCAAGTCCGTGATCTTCCTGCCGATGGCGATCTCCTTCGTGGGCGCCGCCGTCACGTTCAGGCTGATCTACAACTACCGCCCCGAGGGGTTCGGCTCGAACGTCGGGGTGATGAACGCCGTGTGGCAGGGCCTCGGCAACGATCCCGTCCCCTGGCTCACCCGCCAACCATGGAACAACTTCCTCCTCATGGTGATCATGGTGTGGATGCAGACTGGGTTCGCCATGGTCGTGCTCTCGTCGGCCATCAAGTCGATCCCCGAGGAGATCATCGAGGCGGCCCGCATCGACGGCGCCACGGAGTGGCAGGTGTTCCGCCACATCACCATCCCGAGCATCCTTCCCACCATCACCGTGGTCACCACCTACATGGTCATCAACGCCATGAAGGTGTTCGACATCGTCTTCGTGATGGGCAGCCCGGAGAACAACGGCACCGAGGTGGTGGCAGAGCGGATGCTCACCTGGTTCTTCGTGCGCAACAACCAGGGCTACGGAGCCGCTGTGGCGGTCGTGCTCTTCCTCGCTGTCATACCGGTGATGATCGCCAACGTCCGTCGTTTCCGCGCCGAGGAGGCGATCAGGTGAACGTCGGCAGCGGCAAGAAGAGCAGCTGGTTCGTCCGGGGCACGATCCTCGTCGTCTGCCTCATCTGGCTGTTCCCGGCCCTTGGCGTGCTCGTCACGTCGTTCAGGACCGGCATCGACGCCAACTCCACCGGCTGGTGGACGACCCTCAGCTCGCCCTTCGACACGGCCCAGTGGACCTTCGACAACTACGTCACCGTGCTCGACTCGGAGGGCTTCAGCAACGCCCTGCTGAACAGCCTCGCCGTGGCCATCCCGGCCACCGTGATGCCGATCACGATGGCCGCGTTCGCCGCCTACGCCTTCTCGTGGATGCACTTCCGCGGGCGCCAGCTCCTGTTCGTGCTGGTCGTCGCGCTGATGGTCGTACCGCTGCAGATGGCCCTCATCCCGATCCTGCGCCTCTACAACGGCGGCGCCGAGCTGTTCGGGCTCACGGTGTTCCCCGACCTCGACCTCAACGGAACGTTCCTCGGCATCTGGCTGGCCCACACCGCCTTCGGCCTCCCGCTGGCCACCTACCTGCTGCGGAACTACATCGGTTCGCTGCCGTCGTCGATCATCGAGTCGGCCGAGATCGACGGCGCCGACCACTTCACGATCTTCTCCCGGCTCATCGTCCCGCTGTCCGTCCCCGCCCTCGCCGCCTTCACGATCTTCCAGTTCCTCTGGGTGTGGAACGACCTGCTGGTCGCCTACGTGTTCCTGGGAGGCACGTCGGACAACCGGGTGGTCACCATCGCCTTGCAGATGCTGTCGGGCTCCCGTGGCCAGGACTGGCACCTGCTGACCTCGGCCGCCTTCATCACCATGGCCCTGCCCCTGCTCGTGTTCTTCATGCTGCAGCGGTACTTCGTGCGCGGCCTCACCGCGGGTGCGGTGAAGGGTTGAGCTCCCGATCGAGCGCCGGCATCCAGCCGGTCTCCCCCGAGCGCAAGTGGCGGGCGATCGTGATCACCACGCTGGTGCTGGCACCGGCGTTCTGGGCGATCCTCGCGGGGTGGGTCGCGGCCGCCGACGAGGGCACGGCCGGCGCCCAGCCGGCGGCGGCCATCGCCTTCGGAGTGGCCGTGCTGCCGTTCGTGTTCATCGCCGGGGCCTTCCTCTCGCAGCATCCGAACGCGCCCGGCGCCGCGGCCCGAGCGATGGGACTGGCCCTGCTGGTGGGCATCCCGGTGCTGGCGGTCGCTGGCGACGGGGTCACCGGGCTCGTAGCGGGCGTGGGTGCCGGGGGCACAGTGGCCATGCGCCGTGACGAAGGAGAGAGCTTGAAGGCGAGGGTGTGGGCGGTCGCCTTCGCTTCGGCGTACGCCTTCGTGCTCGTCCGCATCGCGGGTGGCATCGCCCTGCTGTCGGCACCCGTCTTCCCCCTCACCGCCATCGGCCTCGCCGACCACCTCTCGGTGCGCCGAGCCGAGCGAGACGCGGTCGCGTCGACCTCGTCCGGGTGAGGGAGCCGGTCACCTTCCCCACGGGGTTCACGTGGGGCGCGGCCACCTCGTCGTTCCAGATCGAGGGCGGCGTCGACCTCGACGGGCGCGGAGCCTCCATCTGGGACACGTTCTGCGACACACCGGGGATGGTGCGCGGCGGCGACCACGCCCGCATCGCGGCGGACCACCGCAACCGCATGCGCGACGACGTCGCCCTCATGGCGTCGCTCGGCTTGCAGGCCTACCGGTTCTCGATCGCCTGGCCCCGGGTGCAACCGGAGGGGCGGGGTCGCTTCAGCGCCTCGGGCATCGACTTCTACCGCCAGCTCGTGGAGGAGCTCCTCGC
>DATCYI010000052.1:0-1705 GCA_036570385.1 Acidimicrobiales bacterium
CGTCGCCCGGAGCTCCGGCGCCGCCGTCGGCCGTGCCGCCATCCGGGGTGCCGTCGCCGTCGGCGTCGCCACCGGTCGAGCCGTCGCCGTCGCCATCGGATCCGGGCACGCCGGCGAAGGGCGTGGCCGCCTCAGAGCTGGCGGCGGACATCACCACCGACCCGTTGCCGCCGGGACGCAGCGACTTCACCCGGTAGGTGACGGTGCCGGCCTCGTCGGGGAGCTCGGAGTCCTTGATGCTGTCGGTGTCGGCAGACACCGAGCCGACCTCTGTGAACTCGCCCGAGCCGACCTTGCGCTCGACCACGTAGCCGGCGACGTCGAGAGCCTCGGAGCTGGGCACCGGGGTCCACTCGACCCGCACCGTGCGGCCCATGGCCACTGCCTTCACGCCCGAGACGACCGGGGCGGGGCGCATCAGGGTGGCGGTGGTGACGAGCACGCCCGCGGGCTGGATGCGAACGGTGAGCTGGTAGGTGCCGTTGCAGAGGTTGGCGGGGAAGGTGAAGGGCCCCGTGCTGAAGGGTCGCTCCGACGCGATCACGTCGCCGCCCACGGACGCCGCCTGGGCCTCCGGGGCCGGGCAGCCGGCGGGGCCGGTGGGCGTGACCGAGATCGACGCGCGGGGCACCGGTGCGCCGTTCGACTTGAGGACGCCCTGCACGGTGATCTGGGTGCTGGCCGGGTCGACGAGCACGCCCGGAGGGGTGACGCTGGTGCCGCCCCAGGGCTGGCCGTCGGCGATGCTCTCGGCCCGCGCCAGCGGGGCTACTGCGAGCAGCAAGGACGCGACCGAGGCCACTCCGATGGCGAGGCGGCGGATCACGTCGCCACCGAGCCGGCGGTGCTGGTGACGAGGGTGGCCTTGATGATGAGCCGCTCCCGTGCGCTGCCCTTGGGGTGGCAGGTGGTGAGGGTGAGCGACGCCTCGTCAGGGGTGTTGGCGACCACGTGGGTGTCGGTGGGCTTCACCACGAAGGGCTCCTCGCTGACCGCGTAGGTGCACTCACCGATGGGCGTCTGCAGCGTGATCTCGTCGCCGACCTCGAGCAGGTCGACGTTGTGGAAGGGGCGGCCGTAGGTGGTGCGGTGCCCGGCGATGGCGACGTTGCCGATCTCGCAGGGCAGCGGGGTGTCGGCGTAGTGCCCGGCGCCGGCTCGCAGCGCGCTCGCCGTCGTGCCCTCGACCACCACCACGTCGACCTCGATGCTCGGGATCGTCAGGTGGGTGAGGGCGTCGCCGGTGCCGACGTTGCGTTCGACGTAGGCCTGCTTCAGCTCCGGGCTGGCGATCTGACGATCGAGCCGGTCCTGGAGCCGCTCCTGGTAGAGGTTCGTGTAGAAGGGGTAGCCGATGGTGCCCACCGCGGCGACCAGCAGGCCGACCGAGACGGTGGTGAGCGCCATGCGGGCCCACGGTCGGGTGCGCAGGACACCGATGATCCGGCTGGCCGGGTCGGTGCCGAGCTGCGGCTGCGGGACCGGGGTCGGCTCGCCTTCACGCAGGTGAGCAGGCCGGCGGGGCCGGGCGACAGGCCCGTACACCGACAGCGCGGCGACCACTAGGACGATGGCGGCGGTGGCGATCAGCGGAGGCATGTGGCGGGTGGCCGTGGGGCGACCCCGGGCCCGGAGGCCCAGGATCGCCCGCGGGCGAGGTCAGACGGTGCGGGTGCGCCGAACGAGGAACAGGCCGGCTCCGGCG
>DATCYI010000053.1:0-5640 GCA_036570385.1 Acidimicrobiales bacterium
GTCGCCGGTGGCCTCTGCGGTCTGCTTGGCCAGCTCCTTGACCTCGTTGGCCACCACGGCGAAGCCCTTGCCGGCCTCACCGGCACGAGCGGCCTCGATGGTCGCGTTGAGGGCCAGCAGGTTGGTCTGCTCGGCGATCGACGTGATCACCTTGATGACCTCACCGATCTCGACGGACGACTCGCCGAGGCGGCTGACCGTCTCGGTGGTCGACTCGGCGGCGGCGACGGCGTTGCCGGCGATGCGCGCGGCGTCGGTGGCCGAGCCGGCGATCTCCTTGATGGAGGCACCCATCTCCTCGGCGCCGGCGGCGACCGTGTTGACGTTGGCCGAGACCTGCTCGGCAGCAGCGGAGGCGGTGGTCGACTGCGCCGACGTCTCCTCGGCGGAGGCGCCGAGCTGCTGGGCCACAGCCGAGAGCTCGTCGGACGAGGTGGCGAGCGAGCCGGCGTTGCCACCGATCGCACGCACGACCTCAGACGTGCGCTCGAGCATCTTGTTCAGGGCGGTGCCGGCCTGGCCGACCTCGTCGTTGGTGGACACCTCGAGGCGGCTGGTGAGGTCGCCGTCGGCGGCCCGGTTGAGCACCTCGACCGTGCGGCGCAGCGGGGTGCTGATCGCACGGGAGAGCACGAAGCCGAGGCCGAGGGCGGCGATGACCGCGATGACGACGAACAGAAGCATCGTCGTGCGCCCCTCCTTGAAGGAGTCGTGGGCCGACTCGTGAGCGGCCTTGGCGTCCTGGGACTCGATCGCTACGAGCTCGTTGATGGCGGCGGTGGCCTCCTCGAAGAACACCTGCCCCTCGCCAGCGGCGGTGAGGAAGGCGCCCATGTCACCGGACTCGGAGAGGACCTCCTGGGCCGCCGTCCCGTTCTCGGAGTAGGCGGTGTACGCCTCCTCGAAGCGGGTGAGGGCCTCACGCTTGCGGGGGGTGAGGTCGCTGGAGCCGTAGGCCTCGAGGGCCGAGGTGACCTCGGCGGCGGTCTGCTCCTGCACCTCGAGGATCTCGGGGGTCGGGGTGGTCAGGATCCCGATCAGGGCGTACACCTGGCCCTTGTGGAGGTTGGCTTCGACGGCGCCGAGAGCGGTGACGGGGACGAGGTTCTCGTCGTAGATGGCTGCCGCATCGTCCTCGATGTCCGACATGCCACGGATTCCCACCACGCCGACGGCGGCGGTGAGCGCCACCACCAGCAGGAAGCCGGCGAGGATCTTCGTCCTCACGCTCTTGATGTTGCCCAGCATCGTCTTCACAGCTTCTCCTAGTACGTGTCGGCCACCCGGCTCGTGCCGCGTGGGTTCGCGCCTCCTCATCGGGTGGTGCGCCGCCGAGTTGAGAAGTGCTGCCGATTTGGTCAGGCACGACGTCAGGGAGAGCAGCAAGAAGAAGCGGACAGAGCGACCCTCACCGCTAAAGCCGGTGCGGTTCGGGCCGATGAATGCACCAGTACGCCGACCACGGACGTGTCGGCCCTGCAGTCCGGCACTGTCTCCAAGGATGGAACCATGATCGCCCTCTCCCGATTGAACGGCAGCCGCTTCGCCCTCAACTCGGACCTCATCGAACGCATCGACGCGTCACCTGACACGGTGATCACGCTGGTCGACGGCACCAAGTACCTGGTGGCCGAGTCGATCGACGACGTGATCGACGGCGTCCGTGCGTTCCGTGCCTCGATCATCGCCAGCAGCGGTCTCGATCCGGTCCACACCATCCAGCAGCAGCCCCCGCTGCGCGTCGTCGCCCGAAGCGAGGACCTCTGATGGACGTCGCAACGATGATCGGCATCGGCATCGCCGTCGGTGCCTGGTTCGTCTCCGTGATCCTGGAAGGCGGCAACCCTGCCTCCATCCTCCTGCTGCCTCCGATGATCATCGTGATCGGAGGAACCATCGGCGTGACCATGGCCACCGGTCTGATGAAGGACGCGTCCGCCGCCGTCAAGGCGCTCCCGCGTGCCTTCGCGGGCAAGGCGGTCGACCCCGAGGCGTCGATCGGTGTCGTCGTGGCGTTCGCTGAGACCGCCCGTCGCGAGGGCTTGCTGGCTCTCGAGGAGGCGGCCAAGTCCGTGGAGGACCCGTTCCTGCGCAAGGGCATCGAGCTGGCTGTCGACGGCACCGATCCCGAGGAGCTGCGCGAGATCCTCGAGGCCGAGATCCACTCGAAGAAGCAGGAGGACAAGGTCGCCTCGAAGTTCTTCGGCGACATGGGCGGCTTCTCGCCCACCCTCGGCATCATCGGCACGGTGATGGGCCTCATCCACGTTCTCGAGAACCTCTCCGACCCCGACAAGCTTGGCCCCCTCATCGCCGGTGCCTTCGTGGCGACGCTCTGGGGCGTGTTCGCCGCCAACGTGTTCTGGCTGCCGATCAGCAAGAAGCTGACCCGCCTCGGGGATCTCGAGGCCAAGCAGATGGAGCTGATGCTGGAGGGCGTGCTGTCTGTCCAGGCCGGCGCCAACCCGCGAATCGTCGAGCAGAAGCTGCTGTCCTACCTGGCCCCGGGCGAGCGTCCGGAGCCCTCCGACAGGGCGGCGTGACGTGGCTGCCAAGCGCAAGAAGCGCGAGGAGCACGAGGAGCACGAGAACGAAGAGCGCTGGCTCATCACCTACGCCGACATGATCACGCTCCTCATGGTGCTGTTCATCGTGCTGTTCTCGATCTCCCAGGTCGACCTCAAGAAGTTCGAGCAGTTCAAGGACGGCCTCAACGAGTTCGGCAACGGGGGTGGCCAGGCTTCCCTGATCGAGCTCAACTCTGCCGGCCTCCTCACCGGCGGCCAGATGGCTCAGCTGGAGGAGGCGCAGCGCGCCCTCGACGAGGAGACGACCCAGGAGGCCGCCGCGGCGAACGAGGCCGCTGCGCTGCAAGGAGCTCAGGCCCAGATCGTCGACGACCTGCACGCTGCTGGGCTCGACGGGGCCGCAGGGTTCCGGATCGAGGCTCGCGGGCTGGTCGTGACCATCATCACCGACCGCGTCATCTTCGACCCGGGCTCCGACGTGCTGACCGCCGACGGCCAGTCCGTGATCGGCGCCATCTCCGACGCCATCGCCCCCCTCCCGAACAAGCTCTCCATCGAGGGCCACACAGACTCAGTGCCGATCGCGACCGCCCGCTTCCCCTCCAACTGGGAGCTCTCGACCGCCCGTGCCACCTCGGTGCTGCGGGCCCTGATCGAGCGCCACGCGATGGCACCAGGGCGGCTCTCAGCCGCCGGCTACGCCGACCAGCGCCCGCTGGCCAGCAACGACACCCCGGCAGGACGAGCCGCCAACCGGCGGGTCGAGATCGTCGTCCACTCAACGATGCACACAGGCGAGGAGGCCTGACATGGCCAAGAAGAAGAAGACCGACAAGGGCGACGACGCCAAGGATGAGGCCAAGCAGGGCAAGGGCAAGACCATCGGCCTTGCCGTCGCCTTCGCGGTCATCGGCGCCGTGGTCGGTCCCAAGGTCATGGGCGGCGGGTCCGCATCGGCCGAGGCGAGCGCTCCGACCACCACGACCACGGTCGCTGGACCGGTCGTCGTGCTCGACGCGGTCACCCTCAACCTGAGCGACGGACGCCTGCTGCAGGTCGGCCTGGCGCTCGAGCTCTCCGCCGAAGCGGGCTCCGGCGGGGGCGAGGAGGAGGTCGATGAGAGCGACCCCACCAAGGGCTACGCCAAGGCCCTCGACGCCGCGATCGGCGTGTTCGGCCACCAGACCATGGCCGCGCTCAGCGAACCGGGCGGGCGGGATGCGGCCAAGGTGGCCCTCGAGGCCAGCCTCGATGAGCTGTACCACGGCGAGATCGTGGGCGTTTACTTCCACCAGTTCGTCATGCAGTAGCCCCCAACCGCTCAAGTCGGGCCCCGGCCCTCCGATGGGGCTCGTCGCATGAGCACCCCGTCGTCGCCTCCAGTCCCATACGACTTCCGTCGACCGAACAAGTTCAACCGCGACCACGTGCGCGCCCTCGAGATCGTGGGCGAGACGTTCGCGCGGCAGTTCACAACGGTCCTGTCGACGTCGCTGCGCGCCGTCTCGCAGGTGCAGCTGGTGAGCGTGGGCCAGCTGACCTACGACGAGTACGTCCGCGAGACCGACAACCCCACGTTCCTCGGCGTCATCGCCCTCGATCCGCTGCCCGGATCGTCCCTCTTGCACATCCCGCTCGACATCGTCATGGCGATGGTCGATCGGTTCCTCGGCGGCACGGCGGAGGGCGACATGCCCTCCCGCCCGCTCACGGAGATCGAGGCCGGCCTCATGCGCGGCCTGCTCGACCGGGTCTTCCAGGAGCTCTCCTACGCCTTCGAGCCGCTCACACCCGTGCAGCCCCGCCTCATCCAGTTCGAGTCGAACCCGCAGTTCGCCCAGATCACCTCGGCCACCGACATGGTGATCACCCTCGAGCTCGACCTGAAGGTCGGCGCCAACGAGGGCCGGGGCAGCCTCTGCGTACCGTTCTCCTCCCTCCAGGCCGTGCTCGACCAGGTGACCAGCACAGCCATGAACTCCAGCCGCGACCTCGCGGATCCCGTCGCCGTCAACCGAGCCGTCCAGTCCAGCCTCGACACCTCCGTCGTCGACGTCAGCGTCCACTTCGAGCAAGCGCTCCTGTCGTCGGCTGAGATCGTGGCCCTGCGACCCGGCGACGTCGTGCCGCTCGCCCACCACGTCGACCGCCCGCTCACCGTGTCGGTGGCCGGGATCAAGTGCTTCCCTGCCCGGCCAGGCCAGCGGGGCAACCGCCGCGCCTGCCTCCTCGTCGATCCCGACGAGGGCGGCCAGACCGACCGCCCGATGATCACCACCCGAGACGCCATCGGCGCCAGCCTCGCGAAGGACCTGTCATGACCATGACCGAAGCCGACACCACCATCGAGGAGCTCGGCGCTGCCGCCGCTTCCGGGGCGCAGGGCGCACTGCCCATCGCCGCCGGGTGGGACCAGGTGCCCACCGACGCCGGCAGCGCACTGCCCGGCGCCGAGGCCCGAGCCGTGCTCGGCACGGCCGGGCCGCTGCGGGTGCTCTTCGTCGTCGACGCCGCCCTCGCTCGCCACATCCAGGTCGGGCCGCCTCCCGCCGAGGACTTCCTCGACGGCTCAGGCCCTGTCATCGACGCCGCGATCGCCTCGCTGGCACCGCACCTCGGGCCCGTCAGCATCGACGGCACCGAGGAGGTCGACCCCGCCACGGCCCTGAGCACCCTGGGCGCTGAAGGCCAGCTCACCGCCATCGCCCTCACCGAGGCCGGCTCGCACCGGGCCTCGATCGTGGTCTCGGTTCCGATGCCGGCCGAGGCTGCGCCTGCCCCCGTGGCCCAGCCCACCGCGGCCGAGCCGTCCGTCCGCAACCTCGCCTCGGTGCCCTCAGGGCTCGAGATGCTCCACGACGTCGAGATGGGCGTCACCGCTGAGCTCGGCCGGACCCGCATGCTCGTGCGTGACGTCCTCGAGCTGCGCCCCGGTGCGGTGATCGAGCTCGATCGCTCGGTCGGCAGCCCCGTCGACGTGCTCGTGAACGGCACCCTCATCGCTCGCGGCGAGGTCGTCGTGATCGACGAGGAGTTCGGCATCCGCATCACCGACGTCATCGGCTACGAGGAGGACCGGTCCGTCTAGGACCGCTGCCCACCCGTGGACGTC
>DATCYI010000054.1:0-8027 GCA_036570385.1 Acidimicrobiales bacterium
GGGAAGGAGTGGAACCCGCCGAGCAGGGCGGCGCCGAGGCCGGCCACGGTGACGACGATCGTGAACGTGGTGGCCGACAGGCCGGTGAGGGGCGCAGCCAGGCAGGCCGCGAAGCCGCCGAGCATGCCGCCGAGGGTCCACGTGAGCGCCGCCAGCCGGTCGGGCGACCAGCCGAGGCTGCGCACCGCCCGCTCGTTCTCGGCGCTGGCGCTGATGGCCAGGCCGACCCGCGTGTAGCGCGTCCAGGCCCACAGGGCGACGGTGAGGGCCACCGAGATCGCCGTGATGTAGACCCGCTGCTCCTCGACGATGATGTCGCCCCACTGCCACACGTCGTGGGGCAGGAAGAACTCGACGGTCTGGTTGGAGGCGCCGTAGCGCTTGAGGCCGACCGCCTGGAGGAAGCCGAGCAGGCCGATCGTCGCGATGACCCGCACGAGCGGCGCGGCGCCCCGCAGGGCGCGCAGCACGATGGCCTGGAAGAGGAACGACACGAGCCCGGCGGCCAGAACGGCCGCGCCGATGGCGGGCCAGGTCGACCAGCCGCGGTCGGCCAGGTCGACGAAGGCGATGTACGCCGCGGACGTGCCGATCGCGCCCTGCGCGAAGTTCACGAGGCCGGAGCCGCGGTAGATGAGGACGGCCCCCTGCGCGAAGAGGGCGTACGACGCCCCTACGCCGAGACCGATGACCAGGAACTGGAGGAACTGCTGCATGGTGTGGTGCGACCGGATCGAGGGCGGGAGCCGGGGCCGGCTCCCGCCCTCACATCACTCGGTCAGCAGGGCTCCGGCGGGCCGAACGGCGAACCGCACAGCACCTCGTCGAAGCTGAACACTGCGGTCTCGACCCAGTTGCCCTCGAGGCCCCCGGGAGCCTCGGCCTCCGCGTCCCAGCTGTAGGTGGCCCAGTGGTTCATGCCTGCCCGCTTGAAGAGGCCGGCGTGGTCGAGGTTCGGCTCCCAGTCCTCGTCACCGAAGATGCCGAGCATCGGCACCGGTGCCGTGGTGTGGAGCATGTCGGTGATGCCCTCACGGGTGAAGTCGTTGCCCCCGGCCTCCCGCAGCATGTGCAGGAGGGCGTACAGACCGATCCAGGAGCGCATCGGGCTGGCCTTCAGGTTCTCGACCTGGAGGCCCTCCTCGCCCGAAGCAGCCAGATCGGCGCGCAGGGCGTCGTAGACCGGGATGTCGGCCGTGGCCGGGGCGAACGACCAGAGGAAGCGCATCTGATCGGCGAAGTCACCGAGGTCCTTCACCACGGAGTGGGAGAAGGTGCCGAGGGACGAGCCGATCAGGAGCTCGGTGCCGAGCTGCTGCCCGGCCCGCACGACCTGCACAGCCTCCTGCTCGCCGAGGGCGAGGGTCACGCCGCCGACTCCGGCGCTCTGAGCACCGAGGATGAACTGCGTGAAGTCGGTGGTGCCTCCCGGGACGGGGACGTCGTAGGGGAAGGTGGCGTCTCCCTCGTAGAGGCCCTCGAGGAGCCCGAGCAGCGCGCCGGCGCCGGGGCTGTCGACGCGGATCGTGCCGATCGTGTCGACGTCCGACTCGATCAGCGCCTGCGGGAGGAGGAACGTGACACCGGTACCGGAGGCGTCCATCGGGTACGCGTTCGGGTCGGCCCAGTCGTTGTTGGTGACGTTGCCGGCCACCCGTGGGATGCCGGCGTCGGTCATCGCGGCCGACACCTCGGCCTGGCCGGCGGTGCCCTGGTCGTTGACAGTGGCCACCACGCCCGCCTGGTCGATCTCACGCACGCAGGCGACGGCCTGGTCGAGGTTGGCACCGTCGTCGCAGGTGTGGACCTCGACGCAGGAGCCGTTGGCCCCACCCCGGCTGTTGAAGCCCTCAGCCGCCGCCTCGAGGGCGAGCGCCTGGTCGCCCAGCGAGATGATGGGCGACTCGAAGGTGGTCATCAGGCCGATCTTGAGCGGCTCCAGCGACGCGTCGCAGGGGCCGTCGTCCCAGAGGCCGATGGCCTCGTAGTCGATGTCGGCGGCTTCCTCGCCGTCGTCACCGCCATCGTCACCACCGTCATCCGTCTCTTCGGTGCCGTCGGTCCCGCCGGCACCCTCGCCATCGTCGTCATCGCCGCAGCCCGCAGCGACGAGCGCCAGCGCCAGCAGCGCGGCAAGCCATCGCATCATGCTTCTCGACATCGTCTACCCCCTGTGATGGCCGTCGCCGGCCGCTGATCTTCCCGTCCTCGACGCTGCTTGCGCCGGCGAAGCCCCCGTGAATCATCTAGAGGTCTAGCACCCGCCCCCGCGCCGACTGCCGATCTTGTACCGACCGGTAAGTACTATCACTTCGGAGACGCCCGGGGGAGGCCGAGATCGTGGGATCAGCAGGTCGAGGATCACAGCAGCGCCGGCAGCTCTGTGCGCACGATCTTGCCCATCGCGTTGCGCGGCAGCGCGTCGACGGCGACGATCCGCTCGGGCACCTTGTACTTGGCGAGCTGGCCGGCGCAGTGCTTCCGCACCACGTCCTCATCGAGCTCGCGATCGCTCTCGACCAGCGCCACGACCCGCTCGCCGAGCCGCTCGTCGGGCACGCCGACGACCGCGGATGCGGTCACGCCGTCGAGCTCCTGGAGCACCCGCTCCACCTCCGCCGGGTACACGTTGGCCCCGCCACGGATGATCACCAGGCTCTTGCGATCGCGCAGGTGGAGGTAGCCGGCATCGTCGAGGAAGCCGATGTCTCCTGTGTGGAGCACGCCGCCGGCGAGCGCCTCGGCGGTCGCCTCAGGACGCTCCCAGTAGCCGAGCATGAGGCGGTAGCGGTCGTCGCCCGGCGCCGGAGCGACGCAGACCTCGCCGGTCTCGCCCGCGGGCAGCTCCGCGCCCTCGTCGTCACGGATCTGCACGGCGAGGTGCGGCAGCGGGCGGCCGCTGGCCGCCGCCACGTGCGATCCGTCGATCGGGTCGAGAGACACCACGGTGGGCGCCTCGGTGAGCCCGTAGCTGGCGAGCACCGGGTTGCCGAACTTCGCCTCGAACGCTGCGCGGATGGCCTCCGGGCAGTCGCCGCCGCCGGTCCAGACCTCGCGCAGGGATGCGAGGTCGCTGGCGCGGATCGAGTCCATCGCCGCCAGCGAGTGCAGCAGGGCGGGCGGCCCGTTCCACGTGGTGACCTTCTCGTCGCGGATCCACTCGGCCACCCCCTCGGCGTCGATGCGGTCCATGAGGATCGACGTGCCGCCGGCTTGCGACACGAGCAGCGTTGTGAGCACGGCCAGGTTCAAGATGGTGAACGGGAAGCAGTCGCCCTTGCGGAGCGTCTCGTCGTAGCCGCGGCTCTCGACCAGGACGGCACCGGGTACGAGCAGGCCCCGCTGGCTGTGCACCGCACCCTTGGGACGCCCGGTGGTGCCGCTGGTGTAGGCGATGCCCGCAAGGGCGTCGGCGTCGATCTCGACGTCGAGGGGGTGCGCGCTCGCTGCCGCCAGGGCCTGCTGCCACTCGGCGGCCGCCACCACCCGGGTACCGAGGTCGGGGATGTCGTCATCGCAGAGGAAGAGCGACGCACCGGCATCCTCGAGCTGGAAGCGCTTCTCGGGCGGGGCCAGAGCACGGTTGATGCCGAGCCACACGGCGCCGAGGCGCATGGCGCCATGGAAGGCCACCACCACAGCGGCCTCGTTGGGCAGCGACGCGGCCACGCGATCGCCTGGGCCGATGCCGAGCGACTGCAGCGCCCGTGCCGCCTGGTTGGCCTCCGCGTCGAGCTCCGCGTAGGTGAGCCGGCGGGAGCGGGTGACGAGCGCCTCGTGGTCGGGCGCCCGGTCGAGCGCTGCGTCCAGCACCCTGGCGATCGACGGCGGAATCGAGGGCACCGCCATACGATAACCACACTCTCACGTGCGATACTGGCGTTTGCACAATCCGCGGTGAAGGGGCCGGTGGAGATGGGGTCCGCAGGGCTCGAGCGCAGCCGGTGGCAGCGATGACCTCCTTCAGCGGACCCTCGCTCGACGAGGTGGAGGGCATCGGTTCCCTGACCCTCGGGGGGTTCCTCGACGAGGTGGCCGCCCGCTTCGCCGGCGACGAGGCGGTCGTGTTCGACGATCCGCTGCGCGGCGATGCCACCCTGCGCTGGACCTACGCCGACCTGCGCGCCGAGACCCGTCAGATCGCCAAGGCGCTCATCGCGGCCGGCGTGGAGCGGGGCGAAGGGGTCGGCATCGTCATGGGCAACCGGCCGGAGGCCCTCGCCGGGATCTTCGCGGCGGCGATGACGGGCGCCATCGCCGTGCCGATCTCCACCTTCGCTCCGGCGCCCGAGCTGGCCGGCATGCTCGAGAAGGCCGACGTGTCTGTGGTCCTGACCCAGGCCCGGCTCCTCTCCCGCCGCTTCGGCGACGACATCCGCGCGCTCAAACCAGGGCTGCCCTCGCTGCGCGAGGTCGCCGTCGTGGGCGAGGAGAGCTGGGACAGCTTCATGGAGGGGGCCGGCGGTGTCAGCGAGGAGCAGCTCGATCGCCGCGTGGCGGAGGTGGGCCCGGAGGACCCGGCGCTCGTCATCTTCAGCTCGGGCACCACCAGCGCTCCGAAGGGGATGCTGCACGCCCACCGGGCGCCGGCCCAGCAGATGTGGGTCCAGGCGCAGATCTTCGGTCGCCACCGGGGCACGCGCATGTGGACGGCGCTGCCCCTGTTCTGGACGGCCGGCTTCAACACAGCGGTCGGCGCCACCCTGGCGGCGGGCGGGTGCTGGGTGGCGCAGGAGACCTTCGAGCCGGGCGACGCGCTGGCGCTGCTCGAGCGCGAGCGGGTGACCGAGCCCTACACCCTCCCCCACCAGACCGCGCTGCTCGAGGAGCACCCGAGCTGGGCCGGCGCCGACCTGTCGGCGCTCAAGTGCGTGTTCGGCAAGTCGGCCTTCGCCCGCCACCCCAGCGTCAACGGAGACACCAGCTGGATCATGCCGGTGGGCTACGGCCTCTCCGAGACGTGCGCGTTCGTGTTCGCGCACTGGTCGAACGGCACGCGCGAGGCGGCTCGGCGCTCGATCGGCCGGCTGCTGCCGGGCGTCGAGCTGCGGGTGGTCGACCCTGACACCGGTCGGCCCCTCGGCACCGGTGAGAGCGGCGAGCTCGCGCTGCGGGGTTCGACGCTGATGCTGCGCTACCTGGGCAAGGAGCCTGCCGAGTGCTTCGACGCCGACGGGTTCTTCCACACCGGCGATCTCGGCCACTTCGACGAGCGCGGCGAGGTCCACTTCGAGGGCCGCCGCACGGAGATGATCAAGACCGGCGGAGCCAACGTCTCCCCCGCCGAGATCGAGGTGGCGCTGCGGGCCTGCGAGCCCGTGAAGCTCAGCCGGGTGGTCGGCGTCGACGATCCCCGCCTCGACCAGATCGTCGTAGCGTGCGTCACCTTGAAGGCCGGCGCCGAGGCGACCGAGGCCGACATCCGCTCCTTCCTGCGCGAGAGGGTGTCGTCGTACAAGGTGCCCAAGCGCGTGCTGTTCTTCGCCGACGGCGAGATCCCCATGACCACCAGCGAGACCAAGGTCCGCGACGAGGCCCTCCTGGCCCTCGTCCACCAGCGCCTCGCCGACCGAAACGGAGCCCCATGACCAGCACCGAGCCCGCCGACACCGCCGACGAGACCGTGCTCGACACGTCGGACCTCGACCAGCACATGGGCGTGCCGATGGAGCCCGGCGAGCTGAAGGAGCCGGTGGCGCTCAACGACATCCGCCGGTGGGTGCAGGCGATGCACTACCCGAACCCGCTCCACTACGACGAGCGGTGGGCCGAGGAGAGCCGGTTCGAGGCGATCGTCGCGCCGCAGTCGTTCACGGTCGCCACCGACACGAGCCACGGCTGCTCGCCCGCCCAGGTCGGCAAGATCCCGAACAGCCACCTCATCTTCGGTGGCGACGACTGGTGGTTCTTCGGCCCGCGGATCCGGCCGGGCGACCACCTGGTGTGCCACCGCATGCCCTACGACTACAAGGTCACCCAGACGAAGTTCGCCGGGCCCACCTGCTTCCAGCGCGGCGACACGCTCTACATCAACCAGCGCGGCGAGCGCGTGGCGCTGCAGCGGTCGACGGCGATCCGCTACCAGGTGCGAGAGGCCAAGGAGAAGAAGCTGTTCTCCGAGCCCAAGGAGCCGGAGTGGACCGACGCCCAGCTGGCGGAGCTCGACGAGCAGAAGGCGCTGTTCATCGACCAGATCCAGACGCTGCGCCACGATCCCCGGCACTTCGAGTCGGTGAAGGTGGGCGACCAGCTGGCGCCGAACGTGCTCGGCCCGCACAGCCTGGCCAGCTTCACCACTGAGTGGCGCGCCTTCCCGATGACCACGTGGGGCGCCACCGCCAAGGGCCCCACCACCGTGCGGGCCGAGGAGCTCGGCTACACCAAGGAGATGGCGGGCTTCGAGGGCGACCGCCGCATGGAGCGAACCAACCCCGAGCTGACCGACGGCGCCTACTACGGCCCGTCCCGCGGCCACCTCCAGCCCCGCTGGGCGCAGCACGTCGGCATGCCCCGCGGCTACGGCTACGGCGCCTCCATGGGCGCGTGGATCATCGACTACGTGGCCGCGTGGGCCGGCGAGTGGGGTCACGTCACCTACTCCTCAGCGCAGTACCGCAACCCGGCCTTCACCGGTGACGCCACCTACATCACCGGCGAGGTGGTCGACACGAAGGTGCTCCGCAAGCGCAAGCACCGGGTCACGGTGGCGGTCGAGCTTCGCAACCAGGACGACGCCAAGATGGCCACCGCCAAGGTCGAGGTCGAGCTCCCGAGCGAGACCCCGGAGCCCCCGCGGTGAGCCCACGCGACATCCGCGACCTGCAGGGCGATCCGGAGGCCTACGCGGCCGAGCTCCGGCGCCGCTGGGGCGGGCTGCTCAGCTACCGCTACCTGGGCCGCTCCTACGGGTCGATGGACCTCGGCCCGGTCGACGACACCGTCACCTTGCGGCGCGACATGCGCGACAGCACCGGGGGCCTGCTGCTGGCCGTGATCGGCATCTCTTCGCCCGAGGGCGGCGCCATGTCGGACCTCGACGACGTGCCCAACCCCGTCATCCACTCCTGCCAGATCCTCGATCCCGGTCTCGACGTGAAGCGGATCGAGGTGCGCTCGGAGCTGCTGAAGCGCGGGCGGCAGATGGGCTACAGCCGGTCGCTGATCGTCGACGCCGACGACCCTTCGCGGGTCCTCGCCCTCACGGAGGGCCAGGGCGTCAGCCTGGGCACGCCGCCCGACGGGCTCGAGAAGATGCCGGTCGATCCCATAGCGGTGGTCGACGGCCCCGACCTGCCACCGCTGTGGCAGGTCTTCGGCGCCAGCCGCCGTACCGACGGGCGCTGGGCGCTGCCGCTGCTCTCCGACGAGGTCGCATCACCCGATGCGGCGCTGCACCTGGGCCCCCAGCTCGTCGTGCTCGAGACCGCAGCCCGCGACCTCGCCGCAGATGCGGCCGGCACCGACGCGCTGCGGGGCACGTCTTCGCACGTGATGTTCCTCGCCCGCGGCAAGACCGGGCCCTTCCGCGTCGAGGGCGAAGCCCTGCCAGGCGCCGACGGCGTGGTGGGCGTGCGCCTCGTGCTGCACGACGAGGGCGAGGACGACCGCGCCGTCACCGCCGCGTCGTACCAGCTCCGCGCCGTCTAGCCCTCGGCTCAGGCCCTCGAGGTCGAGCTCGGCCTCAGGCCGGGACGGGGACCTTCATGATGTTGGCGAGGTTGCCGCCCATGAT
Organism: Acidimicrobiales bacterium; assembly: GCA_036570385.1. Taxonomy (GTDB): domain Bacteria; phylum Actinomycetota; class Acidimicrobiia; order Acidimicrobiales; family VFJN01; genus VFJN01. The sequence continues at coordinate 7,733 of DATCYI010000054.1, forward strand.
CCCGGCGATCACGTCGTCGGACAGTCCGGCGGGCAGGTGGTCGAGGTACGAGCACGGCTCGGCCAGGCCCTCGGGGTGCGGGTAGTCCGACCCGAAGAGGATGTGGTCGGCGCCCATGACCTCGATGAGCTCGGCGATGTCGTCCTCGTGGAACGGGCTGATCCACACGTTGCGCTTGAACTGCTCGATCGGGTCGCCGTCGAAGCCGTGGGGCATCTTCTTGTGCACGTCGCCGAGCTGGCGCAGGAACGGCACGACCCACTCGCCGCCGTTCTCGATCGCCGCGATGCGCAGC
>DATCYI010000055.1:0-2532 GCA_036570385.1 Acidimicrobiales bacterium
CGGCGGCGCGGACGTGGGCGGCGCCGGGAGCTCGGGCGCGTCGCCGCTTAGGTCGTCGCCCCGCTCGACGCGGACCGTCACGCCGTCGCCGGCGTCGAGGCCGTCGGTCGCCACCATCAGGTGTCCGGGCTCCACCTCCACCAGCTCACAGCCGCCCGTCGACCCGATGGAGCCGACGCTGCAGCGCGCCGGGATCAGCTCGAACGGCGCCACGATGTGCACCTCCGACTGGCCGATCGGGACGTCCCAGCCGGTGCCGACGGCGTCCCACGCGATGACGTCGCCGTCGCTGATGATCCCCTGCTCGAAGTCGTAGCGGAGCTGGTAGCGGTGACGCCCGGTGATGGTGGTGTCGGCGTCGCCGATGCGCAGCTCGAGCTGCTGCTCGCCGCCGGGGGCGAATGTCATCTGCTTGCGGTCGATGGCGTCGGGGGCGCTGTCAGAGCGCACGTCGACCTTGCTGTCGGTGGTGAGGCCCGGGATCTCGCGGATGATGCCGTGCTTGTCCTGGGCGAACCCGAAGTCGTAGTCGATCACCTCGTGGAGGGCCGCGGATCCGTCGTCGGCCACCTCGGCCCCCACCCACATGCCCGTGACCCGCTCCTCGTCGCCGACCACGCCGCCGATCACGGTCACCGCGCCACCCGCGAGGGCGCCTGCTCCCAGGAGGAAGACATCCAGGCGACGACGTCGGATGGTGCGCATGGCGTCAACCTACCGACAGGGGCGTGGCTGGGCCGGGCGCGCGGCGCGCCTCTCTAGGTGCGGACGTCGCGGCCGGAGCTGAGCCGCTCGATGCGCTCGATGGCGGCGGGCAGCTCCGCCGCGGGCACCGCCCGGCTGAAGAGGTAGCCCTGGGCGAGGTCGCACCCGAGCTCGCGCAGCACGTCGAGCTGCTCGGCGGTCTCCACGCCCTCGCCGACGGTCACCAGACCGAGGGCCTGGCTCAGAGCCAGCACGGCACGCACGATCTCGGTGTCGCTGGTCGCCTCGGGCAGGCCGTCAACGAAGCTGCGGTCGACCTTCACGATGTCGACCGGGAAGCGCTTCAGGTACGACAGCGACGAGTAGCCAGTGCCGAAGTCGTCGATGGCCAGTCGCACGCCCGCTTCGTGCAGGTCGCCGATGGAGCCGAGGGCGACGCGGCTCGCCGCGATGAGCGTCGACTCGGTGAGCTCGAGGGTGAGGTCGGCTGCGGCCAGGCCGTGGCGCTCGAGCGCGTGCTTCACGAGATCCGCGAAGGAGGCGGTGGCGAGCTGGCGTGCCGCGACGTTCACCGACACGGTGGCTGGGGCCCGGTCGCCCAGGTCCTGGCGCCAGGCGACGAGCTGGCTGCACGCGTCGTCGAGCACCCCGGCGCCGAGCGGAACGATGAGGCCGGTCTCCTCCGCTATGGACATGAACGACGACGGCATGAGGAGGTCGCCGTGAGGTCCGATCATCCGCAGCAGGGCCTCGACGCTCACGACCTGCCCGGTCACGACATCGACCACCGGCTGGTAGTGCACGCGCAGGCCGTCCTCGTTCAGGCCCTGGCGGATGATCTGCTCGGCGGCGACGCGGCGCACCGTGGCCGCCCTGAGCGAGTCGTCGTAGACCGCCCACCTGTCGCGGCCCTGGTCCTTGGCCTTGTAGAGCGCGGTGTCGGCGTCGCGCAGCAGCGTGGAGGCGCGGTGGTCGACGTCGAAGGCGATCCCCACCGACGCGGTGACGGTCAGGACCGACTGCCCGATGGTGATCGGCTCCGCGATGGCCTCGCGCAGGCGATCCGCGAGGTGCGTCGCCTCCTCGCGGTTGGGCAGCGCCTCGACCAGCACCACGAACTCGTCGCCACCGAGCCGGGCGACCGTGTCGCTGGGCCTCACCGCGATGGAGAGGCGCTCGGCCACCTCGATGAGGAGCTGGTCGCCTCCCTCGTGGCCGAGTGTGTCGTTGACCGTCTTGAAGCGATCTATGTCGAGGAACAGCAGCGCCGTGCGGGTGCCGTCGTCGCGGCCGCGCTCGACCGCCGTGGTGACGCGCTCCATCAGGAGGGCCCGGTTGGGCAGCTTGGTGAGCGGATCGTGGAAGGCCTGCCACTGCAGTGCCTCGGTGGCCTCGTCGATGCGCTGCTCGCTCGTCCGCAGCGCGCGCTCGGCCTCCCGCTGGCTGGTGATGTCGGTGAAGGTGAGTACGACGCCGTCGACCTCGCCGGCTTGGTCACGGACCGGCTGGGCGCTCAGCGACAGCCAGAGGGTCGGGCGCCCGACCCGCTCGACGCCCATGATCAGCCCGATGGACGGCTCGCCGGTGCGGAGCGTGGCCGGTACGGGATGGCTCTCGCTCGGCCACGTGCTGCCGTCCTCACGCAGGGCCCGCCAGATCGCGTGGCCGTGGTGGATGCGGCCGCGGACGTCGTCTTCGAGCTCGAGGATGCGCTCAGCGGCCGGGTTGAGCTCGACGACGCGCTGGTCGCGGTCGTAGAGGATCAGCCCCTCGTGCAGCGCGTCGACCACCAGGCGAAGGCGCTCCTCATGAGCGAGAGCGCGCTGC
>DATCYI010000056.1:0-2338 GCA_036570385.1 Acidimicrobiales bacterium
GGCGCGCTGGTCGACGACCGAGAACTCGGTGAGGCGGTCGACCTCGTCGCCCCACAGGTCGATGCGCACCGGGCGGTCGGCGGTGGACGGGAACACGTCGATGATCGAGCCGCGCACCGCGACCTCACCTCGGTGCTCCACAATCTCCTCGCGCCGGTAGCCGGCACCGACCAGCGCGGCGACGAACTCGTCCCGGTCGCGCTGCTCACCGGGTCGGACGATGATCGGCTCGACGTCCTCGACGTGGGGACCGAGCCGCTGCACCAGCGCACGGACCGGCGCGATGAGCACGCGGGGCGCACGCTCCGGGTCCTGCAGCCGCCACATCGTGCGAAGCCGGCGCCCCATGGTCTCGACCGATGGCGACACCCGCTCGAACGGCAGCGTCTCCCAGGCCGGGAACGTGTCGACGGCGTCGGCGCCCAGGTAGGCCCGCAGGTCGTTGGTCAGGCGGTCGGCGTCGCCGGTGGTGGGCGCCGCCACCACGATCGGTCGGCGAGACGACAGCTGCGCGAGCCCGGCGACGGTGAGGGCGCGCGCCGGCTCGGGGACGGCGAGCACGGCGGAGGACCGGCCGAGCACAGACGCGAAGCCGGGCTCCTCGCGCAGCAACGGGGGGAGATCGCGCAGCAGCATGAAGAGGCCCTCAGGCTACCGACCCGAGCCCCCGCACCGTCCCGAGCACCGTTCTGGGGATGGTTACCGGCCAGATTGGCCGACAACCACCCCCAGTTCCGAGGGTTTGGGGTCAGTCGGCGTTGGAGTCAGCGGCGAGGCGGCGCTCGCGGTCGCGCTTGGCGACGTACATGGCGGCGTCCGCGGCAGCCAGGAGGTCTTCGGCGCTCAGCCCAGGGGCGGTGGCGGCCACGCCGGTGCTGAGCGACAGGGCGATGCGCGTGCCGTCGGGCAGCGCGTAGGGGCGGCTGATGATCTCGTCGATGCGGGCCTGGACCTGCGCGACCGCAGTGGCATCGGTGGCGGAGATGACCATCACGAACTCGTCGCCGCTGAGGCGGGCGACGAAGTCCTCGGTGCGGGTCACCGAGCGGAGCCGGGCCGCGACCTCCACTAGCAGCGCGTCGCCGGCCCGGTGGCCGTGGTTGTCGTTGACAGACTTGAGGCCGTCGACGTCGGCGAACAGCAGCGTCGCACCTGACTCGCCGGCGTCGGCCAGCACCGACTCGAGCCGCTCGCGCAGGTTGGCGCGGTTGGGCAGCCCTGTCAGCTCGTCGTGGGTGGCGAGGTGGCGCAGCTCGGTGCGGGCCTCGACCAGCGCCGAGATGTCGGAGGCCGCGACCACGAAGCCCTGCACCGCACGATCGGCGAGCAGGTCGACGACCGTGACGCTCAGCGGGAGCTCCCCACCCCTGCCCGTGGCGAAGGTGGCCTCGAAGTGGACGGTGCCACCGGTGCCGGAGAGGGCATCCACCTCCGCCCTCACGCGCTCGCGATCGGCGGGGACGACGAGGTCGAGCACCGATCGGCCGAGGGTGCCCTCGAGGGGCAGGTGGAGCAGGCGGGTGAGGGCCCGGTTGGCGCCCCGGATGGCTCCGTCGGGGGCTAGGAACATGCTGATGGTCGGCGCGGCGTCGAGGATGCTCGAGAGCTGGTCGGGGTCGCCCGCCCCGAGCTGCCACTGGTGCCGATCGGTGCTCTCACGCGCCACGATGGCGACGGCGCCGGGATGGTCGGGGTGGTCCAAGCGGCGGCCCCTCACCTCGAACCACGAGTACTGGCCGCTGGAGTCGCGCACTCGGATCTCGATGAGGGTGCCGTACTCCTTGGTGACGACGGAGGCCAGGGAGAACATGGCCGTCTCGTGGTCGTCGGGATGCACGAGCTCGACCAGCGCCATGCCCTGGAGCTCGGCGTTGCTGTAGCCGATCCGCTCCTCGGCGGCCCGGTTGGCCCAGATCAGCTCGCTGCCCGGGCCGATCGCCACCACGAGGTCGGCGACCGCCTGCACGACGTAGCTTGCGATCGCGTCAGCATCTGACTCGCTCACCACACCTCCAACGTGCCCAGCAGCATGTCAGGTCAATCGGCAGCAGATCCCGCCGGACGAGAGTTGAACGCGTTCATCGCCCGATCTATCCCGTCGGACAAGATCGCCTCGACGGCGTCGGCCGCCTCGACCACGACGATGTCGAGCTCGGCCCGGTCGGCCTTGCCGGGCCGCTTGAGGACGTGGTTCGCACCCTCGGTGCGTCCGGGCGGCTTGCCGATCCCGATGCGGACGCGGGCGAAGTCGTCGGTGTGGAGGTGGGCCTTTATCGACTTGAGGCCGTTGTTGCCGGCCAGTCCGCCGCCGAGCTTCAGCTTCATCCGCCCGACCGGG
>DATCYI010000057.1:0-7391 GCA_036570385.1 Acidimicrobiales bacterium
GACGGGCGGGGCGTGTGGGTCGTCCGGCACCTCGACGAGGCCGAGGAGCCGCTGGCCGCGGCGCAGCGCAGCGGCGTGCAGCTCCTGGCCGAGGAGCTCGTCGACTTCCGGCGGGAGCTCTCGGCGCTGGTCGCCAGGGCCCCGAGCGGCCAGGCCGTGGCCTACCCGGTGGTGGCCACCACCCAGCTCGACGGCATCTGCCACGAGGTCGTAGCGCCCGCCCCTGACCTCGGCGCGGAGCGGGCTGCTGAAGCACAGCAGCTGGCGCTGAGGATCGCCGAGGAGCTCGGCGTCACAGGCATCCTCGCCGTCGAGCTCTTCGAGGACCGCGACGGCGGGATCTTGATCAACGAGCTGGCGATGCGTCCCCACAACACCGGCCACTGGAGCCAGGACGGCGCCGTCACCTCCCAGTTCGAGAACCACCTGCGAGCCGTGCTCGACCTGCCGCTCGGCTCGACCGAGCCGCGCTCCCGCTGGACGGTGATGGTGAACATCCTCGGCGGACCGGATCCGGCGAGCGGCCGCCTCTACGACGGCTACCCCCACGCGCTGGCCCGGGACCCCGCCCTCCGGGTCCACCTCTACGGCAAGGATCTACGGCCCGGCCGCAAGGTCGGCCACGTGAACGCCTACGGCGACGACCTCGACGAGTGCCTGGCCCGCGCCCGTGGCGCTGCGTCCTGGTTCCGGGGTGACACCGACTGACGGCACTGGTGAGAGGATGACCGGATGAGCGCTCAGGTGGGGATCGTGATGGGGTCCGACTCGGACTGGCCGACCATGCAGGCGGCCGCCGAGGTGCTCGACGAGCTCGGCGTCACCTGGGAAGCCGACGTGCGGTCGGCCCACCGCATGCCCCAGGAGATGCTCGAGTACGGCGCCACCGCCGCCCAGCGGGGCCTGTCCGTGATCATCGCGGGCGCTGGAGGGGCAGCCGCACTTCCGGGGATGCTCGCGTCGGTCACCCCTCTGCCGGTGATCGGGGTGCCGGTGCCGCTGAAGTACCTCGACGGGCTCGACTCGCTCCTGTCGATCGTCCAGATGCCCGGTGGGATCCCGGTGGCGACGGTGGCCATCGGCAACGCCAAGAACGCCGGCATCCTCGCCGCACGCATCCTCGGCATCAGCGACGCCGTGCTCCGCGAGAAGCTGGTCGACTACGAGCGCTCGCTCGCCGATCTCGCCCGCAGCAAGGGGCAGGTCGTCCGCGACGCCACCCGGCGAAGCACAGACGACACCTGAGGGGCGTGCGACCCGGCCGTCAGTCGGCGAGGGTCGGCTGGTGCTCCTCCCACCACGGGGTGGTCCAGTCGCTCTCCGGCACGGGCTGGCGGCGCCGTTCCACGAAGGCCTCAGGCTGCGGGTCGGTCAGCGGGGCCTCCGCCACCGGCTCGGGGGCCGGCAGCTCCAGGCGGTCGGCCTCCTCGGCCTCCTCGGGAAGATCGACGGCTGCCGCGGCGGCGATCGCCGCCACCTCCTTGACCCGCGCCTTCATCTGGCGCCGTGAGAGGGCGGGCCGGGTCGCCGACGATCGCACCCCGCCCACGAACATGGCGCACTCGATGCAGTACGGAGCCTTGCGAGGGCCACGCACCTGCACGAGGCAGTGGGCGCACCACGAGCCACCACAGCGGGCGCAAAGGGCCACGCCCAGCTCGTGCGGGTGCTTCTCGCAGCTCTCCATCGCCCGTCTCCGTTCGCCCTAGCGATCTCCCGTGACATCGGCCCCCGGCGCCGGATCCTTGAGCGACGCAGCCCGGTGGCCCGCGCGCGGACGGCGATGGGAGACTGCAGCCATGGCCGGACCCGCGCTCCCGAACGTGCTGGCGACCCGCTACGCGAGCGCCGAGATGGCTGCTCTGTGGTCCCCGGAGCAAAAGGTCGTCCTCGAGCGCCAGCTGTGGATCGCGGTGCTGCGAGCCCAGGCCGACCTCGGCGTCGACATCTCCGAGGAGGCGATCGCCGACCACGAGGCCGTGGTGGAGAAGGTCGACCTCGACAGCATCGACGCGCGTGAGCGGGTCACCCGCCACGACGTGAAGGCCCGGATCGAGGAGTTCTCAGCGCTGGCCGGCCACGAGATCGTCCACGCCGGGATGACGTCGCGCGACCTCACCGAGAACGTCGAGCAGCTACAGGTCAAGGCCGCCCTCGAGCTCGTGCGCGACCGCATGGTCACCACCCTCGCCCGGCTCGCGGAGCGAGCGGCCGAGCACGCCACGCTCGTGATGACCGGTCGGAGCCACAACGTCGCCGCCCAAGCCACCACGATGGGCAAGCGCTTCGCCAACGCCGGCGAGGAGCTGCTGCAGGCCCTCCAGCGGGTCGAGGAGCTGCTCGCGCGCTACCCCCTCCGGGGCATGAAGGGCCCCGTCGGCACGCAGCAGGACATGCTGGACCTGCTGGGTGGCCCCGCCGCTGTGGAGCAGCTCGAAGCGGCGGTGGCCCGGCACCTCGGGTTCGGGCAGACCCTCACCAACGTCGGCCAGGTCTACCCCCGCTCCCTCGACCTCGACGTGGTGTCGGCGCTGGTGCAGGCCGGCGCCGGACCGGCGAGCCTGGCCACCACCATCCGCCTCATGGCCGGCCTCGAGATCGCCACCGAGGGCTTCGCCCCCGGACAGGTCGGCTCGTCGGCGATGCCCCACAAGATGAACAGCCGGTCCTGCGAGAGGGTCAACGGCCTCCTGGTGGTGCTGCGGGGGCACCTGTCGATGGTCGGGGAGCTCGCGGGCGACCAGTGGAACGAGGGCGACGTGTCCTGCTCGGTGGTGCGCCGGGTGGCCCTGCCCGACGCGTTCCTCGCCGCCGACGGGCTCTTCCAGACCTTCCTCTCCGTGCTCGAGACCTTCGGCGCCTATCCCGCGGTCGTACAGCGCGAGCTCGAGCGCTACCTGCCCTTCCTCACCACCACCAAGGTGCTCATGGGCGCCGTGCGAGCCGGCGTCGGGCGCGAGGTCGCCCACGAGGCGATCAAGGAGCACGCCGTGGCGGTCGCTCTCGCGATGCGCGAGCAGGGCGCGGCCGACAACGACCTCTTCGACCGGCTGGCGGCGGACGAGCGCATCCCGCTCGACCGTGCGGCCATCGCCGGCCTGGCCGGCGCGCCGCTCAGCTTCGTCGGCACCGCGGAGGCCCAGGTCCAGCGCTTCGTGGAGCAGGCGTCGGCGGTGGTCGAGCGCCATCCCGGCGCCGCGGGCTACAGCCCCGCCGCCATCCTCTGACCGCCGGAGCGCCTGCTCACAGAGGCGTAACGTCGGCGGCGTGCTCGCCCTCCCCCACATCCACTCCGGCAAGGTCCGCGACATCTACGCCATAGGTGATGACCGACTCCTGATGGTCGCGTCGGATCGCCTCTCGGCCTTCGACGTGGTGCTCGACGAGCCGATAACCGACAAGGGCCGTGTGCTCACCGCCATGTCGGCCTTCTGGTTCGCGGCGCTGGGCGACGTGATCGGCAACCACCTGATCTCCACCGACGTGGCAGACCTGCCCGAGGAGGCCCGCTCCTCCGACGACGACCTCGCCGGCCGCGTGATGCTGTGCCGGAAGGCCGAGATGCTCCCGATCGAGTGCATCGTGCGCGGCTACCTGTCGGGGTCGGCCTGGAAGGAGTACTCGAGGTCCGGCACCATGCACGGTCAGCCGCTCCCGGCGGGGCTGCAGGAGAGCGACCAGCTGCCGGAGCCCGTCTTCACGCCGTCCACGAAGGGCGACGTCCACGACGTCAACATCTCCTTCGACGACGCCGTCGACCTGGTGGGGGCCGAGCTCGCCGGTCGGGCGCGCGACGCCTCGCTCGAGCTCTACCGCCGCGGCGCCGAGCTGGCCCGCGAGCGCGGCATCATCATCGCCGACACGAAGCTCGAGCTCGGGCTCATCGACGGGGAGCTGGTGCTCTGCGACGAGGTGCTGACCCCCGACTCGAGCCGCTTCTGGCCCGCGGACGGCTGGCACCCCGGGTCCACCCCACCGAGCTTCGACAAGCAGCCGATCCGGGACTACCTGGAGACCCTCGACTGGGACAAGACGCCGCCTCCTCCGCCGCTGCCGAGCGAGGTCGTCAGCGCGACCATCGGGCGCTACCGGGAGGCCTACGAGCGCATCACCGGGCTGTCGTTCGCAGACTGGCCTGGCGTCACCGGCTGAGCGGCTGGGTCAGCCGACGAAGTCGATGACCACCCAGACCTGACCGCCGCTGGCGGTCACGCCGATCCCGACCTCGCTGAACGAGGGGTTGAGGATGCTGGCCCGGTGCCCGGGCGATCCCATGAAGTTGTGGTGGACCTGGCTCACGTGGCCGGCCACGCCGACGTTCTCGCCGGCCGCAGACCAGCCGACGACGCCCCATCGGGCGAGGGCGGCGCGCAGGTCGGGGTGGTGGCTCAGGCGGTTCTCACGGGCCATCTGGGCCGCCCACTCGCGAGCGGTCTGGGCGACGCCCGCTCGCAGGGTGAGCGGGTGCAGGCCCGCGGCGGCACGGTCGGCGTTGAGCATGTCGAGCAGCTCGTCCTTCTGGGTGACCCGAGGCGCTGGCTGGCTCGATGGCGCTGCACCCACCACAGGAGCACCCGGAGTGGTCGCAGGACCACTCGATCGAGGGTCGCAGCCCGCTAGGGCAGCCGACGCCAGTACGGCAAGGATCAGGACCAGGACACGAGCTCGCACGATTCTCCCAGGGTCGTAGGCCGTCCAGCGCGTCGCCCGCGGCTGGAGTCGACTGACCCTAGCGAACATTGCAGGTGCGTTTCGATCGTTGCGAAACGGTCGCCATGGGACGGTCGGTAGGATCGCGCCCATGATCTTCTCGGTGCTGGTCGAGACCCGCCTGCGGCCCGGTGTGGCGGACCCACAAGGGGCCACCATCGAGCGTTCGCTGCCCCACCTGGGCTTCGAGGGGATCTCGGGGGTGAGGGTGGGCAAGGCCTTCCGCTTCGATCTCGAGGCCCCTGACGACGCCACGGCGACCGCTCACGCCGACGAGGTGACCCGCCGGTTCCTCATCAACCCCGTCATCGAGGACGCCGACATCAGCGTCACGGCGACGGAGCCGGCCTGATGGCCGCTCGGGTCGGCGTCGTCGTCTTCCCCGGATCCAACTGCGAGCTCGACGTGGTCGAGGCGGTGGGCGACCTCGGCGGCTCCGGCGAGCTCCTCTGGCACGGCGACAGCAGCCTCGGCGCGGTCGACGCGGTCGTGCTGCCAGGAGGCTTCGCCCACGGCGACTACCTACGGCCGGGCGCCATCGCTCGCTTCTCGCCGATCATGGCGGCGGTGCAGGCCTTCGCGGCTGACGGCGGTCCCGTGATCGGCATCTGCAACGGCTTCCAGGTGCTCACAGAAGCGGGCATGCTGCCCGGAGCACTGCAGAAGAACCGCGGCCTGAAGTTCATCTGCGGCCCCACAGAGCTGCGGGTCGAGACCACCGGTTCGGCCCTCACCAGCGAGCTCGAGAAGGGCGACCGGCTCCGCATCCCGATCAACCACTTCGAGGGCAGCTACACCTGCGACGAAGCGACTCTGCGGGCCCTGCAAGACGAAGATCGGGTGGTCGTCCGCTACGTCGACAACCCCAATGGGTCGGTGGACGACATCGCGGGGATCTGCAACGAGGGCCGCAACGTGGTGGGCCTCATGCCGCACCCGGAGCGGGCCTGCCACCCGCTGGTCGGCTCCACCGACGGCCAGGGCCTCCTGCGCTCGGTGCTCGCGTCCGCCAGCACCGGCGCAGCGGTGGCCTGATCTGGTTCTGGTGGCAGGGTCCTAGGAACCTGGGCCTCGGCTGGCCCGGCGGATGCCGGCCCGCTTGAGCACCGACGCATCGATGCCGAGCTCCCGCCAGGCGGCGTAGGAGATGCCCTTGCGGGAGCTGTAGTCGGCGGCGGCGTCGACGAAGCCCTGCTCGAGCTCGGTGAGGTCGACGGTGGCGCTGCTGGCGTCGAGCTCGGAGGTGAGGTCGAGCCTCTCCTGGATGAGCTGCACCCGCTTGAGCGGATCTGCGGAGGCGAGGTCGGCGTCGATCGCAGCCAGTCGCTTCTGGATCGATTCGGCCGTTCGCTTGCGGCCCCGCTTCGGCTTGTGGGCCTCGAGCGCTTCGAGGTACCGGCGGACCGCCCGACCCTGATTGCGGCCTTCGGCGAGGGCGGCCTTGTGCTCGTCGGACATCGGAGAGCGCTTTCGCTTTGTAGCCATGAGACGGGATGCTATTGAGTCCGGGGACGTTGTGCCCATTTCACCCCGTCAAGGCTCCTCCGTGCCGCCACGTAGGCTACGAGCATGGCCGACGCGCGAGTCGACGATTCCCCCCAGGTCCACCGGGCGCTCGGTCTGACCGACGACGAGGCTGACGCCATAGCGGGGATCCTCGGCCGCCGAGCCAACCACCTCGAGCTGGCGATGTACTCGGTGATGTGGTCGGAGCACTGCTCCTACAAGTCGTCGCGCGGCCACCTTCGGCGGCTGCCCACCGAGGCCGACCACGTGCTCGTCGGCCCGGGCGAGGGCGCGGGGGTCGTCGACGTGGGCGACGGGATCGCGGCGGCGTTCCGCATCGAGAGCCACAACCACCCCTCGGCCATCGAGCCCTACGAGGGCGCCGCCACAGGCGTGGGCGGCATCCTCCGGGACGTCTTCAGCGTCGGCGCCCGGCCCATCGCGCTGATGGACCCGCTCCGGTTCGGGCCGCTCGACGACCCGCGGAGCCGCTGGATCGCGGAGGGCGTCGTGTCCGGCGTGTCGGGCTACGGAAACTCGGTGGGCGTGCCGACGGTGGGCGGCGAGGTCGTGTTCGACCCGACCTACCAGGACAACCCGCTCGTGAACGTCTTCTGCCTCGGCGTGCTGCCCCGCGAGCGCCTAGTGCTGGCCCGTGCGTCAGGCCCCGGCAACCTCACGGTCCTGTTCGGCTCGTCCACCGGGCGCGACGGGATCGGCGGCGCGAGCGTCCTAGCGTCCGCCGGCTTCGGCGACGCCGCAGACGATGCCGACAAGCGACCCAGCGTGCAGGTGGGCGACCCCTTCGAGGAGAAGCGCCTGATCGAGGCATGCCTGCAGATCCTCGATGCCGGCCTGGTGGTGGGCATCCAGGACCTCGGTGCCGCGGGCATCACCGGAGCGGCCAGCGAGACGTCCTCCAAGGGCGGCGTGGGCATGGACCTGCACCTCTCAGAGGTGCACGTCCGCGAGGAGGGGATGGCCCCCTTCGAGATCATGATCAGCGAGAGCCAGGAGCGGATGCTCGCCATCGTCGAGCCCGCCAAGCTCGACGCGCTGCTGGCGATCTGCGAGCGCTGGGAGATCTCGGCATCGGTGATCGGCGTGGTCACCGGCACGGGCCGCTTCCGCGTGCTCGATCGCCCCGGTGGCGAGGTGCTCGCCGACATCCCGGC
>DATCYI010000058.1:0-5220 GCA_036570385.1 Acidimicrobiales bacterium
AGGTCGGCGGTGGCCTCCGTCAGCACCCCCGGCGTGTTCGAAGCGGCCACGCCGCGGCGCGTGAGCTCGGCCACGTCGAGGTTGTCGTAGCCCACCGCGTAGTTGGCCACCACGGCGAGATCGGGGCAGGCATCGAGCAGGTCGGCGTCGACTCGGTCGGTGAGCATCGTGATGATGCCGCGCGCGCCGGCAGCCAGCTCGCGCAGCTCTAGCGGTGATGGCGGGAGGCGATCGGGCCACACCACGACGTCTGCGATGTCGCCCAGCCGGTCGAGGGCGGTGCCCGGCAGCGCCCGGGTGACGGCGACCCGCGGCTTCGGCACCTCTTTGGGGGCGGGCACTAGTCGCGATCCACTCAGTAGATGCGGCCGCTGCCATCGGCGTCGCCGCCACGGGCAACCGCCAGGTGCGACGCCGCGGCGGCGCGGAAGATGGAGGCGTCGGTGGCGACCGTCGCCATGCGGAAACCATCCTCGATGGCCTGCCGGGCGTCCGCGCCGCCGCCTGTGTGGGTGCCGGCTACCACGCCCGCTTCCGCGCAGATCTTGGCGACGTGGGCGATGGCATCGGCGTGCTCCTTCGGGAGCGGCCCGCTGCCGAACGAGTAGCCCATGCTGATGGCGAGGTCGGCCGGGCCCATGTAGACGCCGTCGACCCCGGGCGTGGCGCAGATGTCGGCGGCGTTCTCCACAGCCTCCACCGTCTCGATCATCACGAAGCACATGACCTCGCGGTTCACCTCTGCTGGGGTCGCCTGGTTGAGGTACATCCCGGAGCGCACGGGGCCGAAGCTGCGCACGCCCTCCGGCGCGTAGCGGCAGGCGGCCGCCGCGCGGGCCGCGTCGTCGCGGTTGTTCACCATCGGCACGATGATGATCTCCGCCCCGGCGTCGAGGGCCTGGCCCATCCACGGCGTGTGGTTGAACGGCACGCGCACGACGGGCGTGGCGCCGGTGCGGCTGATGCTGGCCAGCATCGGCACCATCGCGTCGTAGCCGATGAGGCCGTGCTGGCAGTCGACGCACACGTAGTCGAAGCCGGCGACAGCCAGCATCTCCGCGTTGAACGCCGACGGCGTGGTGCACCATCCGCCGATCGCGTCGCCTCCAGCAGCGAAGTGCTGCCGCAGCTTGTTCTGGCTCATGTCGGGATCCTTCTGGTGGGGCGCCGGCGGGCGGTGGGGTCGAGCCCGGCCGGCACGTGGCCGGCGTCGGCTGGGTTGAGCGTCACGCCGGGCGGCACGAGCTCGTCGATGCGGTCGAGGACCGTGGGGTCGAGGGCGACGTCGGCGGCGCCCAGCACGTCGGCCAGCTGCTCGGGGGTGCGCGGTCCGATGATCGCCGACGACACGGCAGGGTGCTCCAGCACCCAGGCCTGGGCGAGGTGGGTTAGCGAGATCCCCGCGTCGTCCGCCACCGTCGAGAGGGACTCGACGAGGTCGAGCTTGCGCTCGCGGATCGGGTCGCCGAAATCGAAGTGGTCGGGCTGGCGCCGCGCCCGCGAGCTCTCGGGGACGTCGGCGCCGCGGCGGTACTTGCCGGTGAGCCACCCGCCGTTCAGCGGCGACCACACGATCACGCCGATGTCGTGGCGCAGGCAGGTAGGCAGGACGTCGGCCTCCACGCCCCGAGCGAAGATCGAGTACGGGGGCTGCTCGGTGGCGAAGCGCTCGCGGCCGCGCCGCTCGGCCACCCACTGCGCCTCCACGAGCTCCGCCGCCGGGAAGGTGGAGGTGCCGATGGCGCGCACCTTGCCCTGCCGCACCAGGTCGCTCAGCGCTCCGAGCGTCTCGTCGATGTCGGTGGCGGGGTCGGGCCTGTGCACCTGGTAGAGGTCGATCCAGTCGGTGCCCAGCCGCCGCAGGCTGTCCTCGACCGCCCGCACGATCCAGCGACGGGAGTTGCCGCGCTGGTTCAGGTCGTCGCCCATGGCGTTGTGGAACTTCGTGGCGAGCACCACGTCGTCGCGGCGCCCGGCGAGGGCCCGTCCGAGGATCTCCTCGGACTCCCCGAAGGCGTAGACGTCGGCGGTGTCGATGAAGTTGATGCCGGAGTCGAGGGCCGTGTGCACCATGCGGGCGCACTCGCCCTCGTCGGTGTTGCCCCAGGCGCCGAACATCATCGTGCCGAGGCACAGCGAGCTCACCTGGATGCCGGTGCGGCCCAGCGGACGGTGCTCCATGTTCAGCAGTCGCTCGTCGAGGCGGGGCGTGGCGCTGTGTCGGAGGTGTCGAGTGGAGCGAAGGGGTGGCTCACGTAGCTCCTGTCGAGCGCTTCGACGGCGGCACAGCCGAGGAGGCGAAGGGTGCGGTCGAGGTCGGTGCGGAAGATCTCCAGCATGCGCTCCACCCCGGCCTGGCCCGCGGTGAGGGCGAAGACCCAGGGCCGGCCGACCATCGCCGCGCGGGCGCCCAGGGCGATGGCGCGGGCGACGTCGGAGCCGCGGCGGATGCCCCCGTCGACGAGCACCTCCACGTCGTGGCCGACGGCGTCGACGATCTCTACGAGGGCGGGCATGCTCGCTGCGACCCCGTCGAGCTGGCGGCCGCCGTGGTTCGACACGATGATGCCGTCGACGCCGGCGGCGACGGCGCGCTTGGCGTCGTCGGCGGTGATCACGCCCTTGGCGACGATGGGTCCGCGCCACTGCTCGCGGATCCACTCGAAGTCGCTCCACGTGGGCGGCGAGGTGGTCATGGACCCGATCGCCTCGCCCATCGACAGGGGCGGGCCACCTGGCGTCTCGACGGCGTTGGGGATGTCGAACTGCACCCCGCCCTTGCGGAAGTCGAGGAACCAGCCGGGGCACGGCGCCAGCTGGAGCGCCAGCCGGGCCATCGTCTTGGCGTCCATCTTCAGCGGGAACTTGATGCCGTGGCGCCCGTCGCGCTCGCGGTTGCCCGGGATCTGGGAGTCCATCGTCACGACCAGCGCCGCGTACCCGGCGGCCTGCGCCCGGTCGATGAGGCGCTCGGCTCCGGCGCGGCCGCCGAGGAAGTAGAGCTGGAACCAGGCGGGAGCGCCGGCCGCCGCGGCGACGTCCTCGATGGTGTGGCCGGCCATCGAGCTCAGCGTGAAGATCGTGCTCGCAGCACCAGCGGCCCGCGCGCCGGCGACGTCGCCCTCGCTGTGCACGAGGCGCGTGTAGCCCACCGGACTGAGGAGCAGGGGCATCGACACGTGAGTGCCGAGCACGGTGGTGGTGAGATCAGGGGCGCCCGTCGCAACCCCGACGCGGGGGACGAACCCGACCGCCTCGAGCGAGCTGCGGTTCGCCTGCATCGTCAGCTCGGCGTCGGCACCGCCGTCGACGTAGTCGAAGACGGCTCGGGGGACGCGTCGTCGCGCCATCCGACGTGCGTCCTCGAACGTGCCCATCGCTGCTGCGGTACGCGCCCCACCACGGCTCATGGCGCCATCGTAGGAACGCGAGGGGTCCAGGGCCCATGTGCTGGGCGCACCAACGCTGGCCCGTGCCGCTGGCACCCCCGTTGTGCCTCAATCCCGCCGGTCCCGATCGTGCTCCAAGCACATGGGCCGCCGATGCGGCCGTCGTTACCGTCACATTGGCGGTCGACCTCGGAGGCACCTGGCGCATGGACGAAGACCTGTTGGCGGTGGATCGGATCGCAGCTCGCGATGCGCAGCACCGGGAGGAGTTCGGCGGCCTCGTGCCGCTGACGGCCGACAGCCCGATGCTCCAGCCCTGGGAGGTCTACGACCAGGACCTCTTCGACCTCGAGATGGTGCGCGTGTTCGCCCGCTCGTGGGTGTGGCTCGGCGACACCGAGGACCTCGCGGAGCCGGGCGACTTCATCACGGGCCGGATCGGCATGCAGCCCGTGATCGTGATCCGCCAGACCGACGGCTCGGTGAAGGGCTTCCTCAACAACTGCCGCCACCGGGCCTCGGGCCTCGAGTTCGAGCCGTCGGGCCACTGCGGCAGGACGCTGACCTGCCCGTACCACAACTGGGCGTACTCGATCGATGGCACCCTCGTCGGCATCCCGGACAAGAACCGCATGTACGGCGAGGACTTCCCGATGGAGGACTACGGCCTCGTGCCGATCCGCATCGAGGTCGCCTGGAACAAGCTCATCTTCGGCTGCCTGAGCCGCAAGGCCCCCAGCTTCCGCGAGTGGATCGCCCCGATCGCCGAGCGCTACGACGCCTACGACATCGGCTCCTTCCACCGGTTCCACCGCGAGCTCGACCAGACGTACCCGATCAACTGGAAGGCGTTCGCGGAGAACTCCAACGACGACTACCACGTGCGCTTCGTGCACCGCCGCCTCAACGATCGGCGCCAGAGCATGGACACCGTCGTGCGCTTCGCCGGTCGCACCACCAGCGGCTACAAGCCGCACAAGGTGGACGTCGACGACCCCTCAGGCGGGCGTGACGATCTGCCGGAGGAGGTGCTCAAGGGGCACTACGCGGAGTTCATCATGCCCAACCTCACGCCGCTGCCGTTCCCCACGGTGCTGCTCATGGTGCGTGCCGACCCCATCGCCCCCGACCGCACCCGGCTCTTCTGCCGCATCTACGGGCTGACCGACGACATCGAGGAGCAGGAGTCGCACCTGCAGAACCTCGAGATCACCAACACCGAGGACACCGACATGGTGACGATCCTCATGGAGAACCTCCGTTCGCCCTTCTACCGGGTGGGACCGCCGTCCGCCTGGGAGCAGCGCGCCGCCCACGTCATGCGCACGATCAGGGAGGATGTGGCGACGCCACTGGATCCCCACGAGTTCGACGGCCCCGTTGACTGAGCGCGCCATGAACACCACGACCAAGCACCACGAGGGAGAGACCTGATGGCCGACGCGAAGCTCACCGAACCCCGCCTCACGCACGTGGCGCTGCCCTGCAGCGACCTCGATGCCACCATCGAGTTCTACACGGAGCTCTGCAACCTGGTGGTCGTCGCGCGAAACGAGGACGTCAACGGCCGCGGGTGCTGGCTCTCCAACGACAAGCAGGCCAAGGACCCCTTCGTCCTCGTCCTCGCCGAGTTCCTGCCCGAAGCGGCCGGCCGATTCGGGCAGACGCCCGGCGAGAAGGTGCCGACGCTCACCCCGTTCGCACACGTGGGGATCGAGCTGCCCTCCCGAGAGGACGTCGATCGCATGGCCGACCGCGCCCGGGAGATGGGCTGCCTGCAGTGGGAGCCCAAGGAGATGGCGGCCCACATCGGCTACATCTGCGCCGCCCT